>JBDLRA010000133.1:0-2760 GCA_039800285.1 Pseudomonadota bacterium | reverse complement strand
GCACGACAAGACCTTTGAAATCGCTGAAGACGGTATCGCCAACATCACCGACATCGACACAGGCGAAATACTCCTTTCCCAGAATGTTGAACAAGGCGATATCTGGCGGATGTGTGAAGTGAAAGATGCGCCAGTCCGCGACTGGGTCAAGCTCGCGGTTAACCGCTGCCGAGCATCCGGAGTCCCTGCGGTTTTCTGGCTCGACCCTTACCGGCCACATGAAAACGAACTGATCAAAAAAGTCCAGGAATACCTGAAAGAACACGATACGACTGGACTCGATATCCAGATCATGTCTCAGGTGCGCGCGATGCGTTACACGCTTGAGCGTGTGGTACGCGGTCTTGACACTATTTCAGTGACCGGCAACATTCTTCGCGACTACCTGACAGATCTCTTTCCCATCATGGAATTGGGCACCAGCGCCAAGATGCTTTCGATCGTCCCGCTCATGGCGGGTGGCGGAATGTATGAAACGGGCGCAGGCGGATCAGCCCCAAAACACGTTCAGCAGTTAGTGGGAGAAAATCACCTTCGGTGGGATTCGCTAGGTGAGTTTCTGGCGCTCGCCGTCAGCCTCGAAGAGTTGGGTATCAAAACAGGCAACGCACGCGCCAAGCTGCTGGCGAAGACACTGGATAAGGCAACTGAGCGGCTATTGGATAACCGTAAGTCCCCCTCACCCAAGACCGGTGAGCTCGACAATCGCGGTAGCCAGTTCTATCTCGCACTCTACTGGACCCAGGAATTGGCGAATCAGACAGAGGACACCGCCTTTGCGAATATCTTTAAGCCAGTGGCCAAGGCACTGACCGATAACGAGCATAAGATTGTGGATGAGCTCAATAGCGTTCAAGGCAAAAAGGTTGATATTGGCGGCTACTACCGCCCAGACCAGGCAAAGCTGGATCCCGTGATGCGGCCAAGCCCGACTTTTAATCAGGCGCTATCACTGATTGCGGCATAGCCCCAAATGTGGTGAGATGACGAGCCCCGCCTTAGAGCGGGGCTTGTTTTTTTAGGGGTTCGTATGAAAAAGCTTTCTTTGAATGTCTGGATACTGATCGGCGCCTTGATTGGCCTTGCACTTGGGTTTTGGATTACCCATGTGGGTCCCGATGCGCCAGGGGTCGCAGGCACCCTTTACACCTCAAAGCTAGTGAGCACCTTCTTTCTTGACCTTCTACGGATGATCGTGGTGCCACTGGTCTTTGCATCGATTGTAGTGGGCGTTGCAAATCTGCAAGCGCACAACAGCATGCATCGGGTCTGGGTCACGACGCTTGTCTTCTTTATGATGACGACGGGAATTGCAATTCTGATTGGATTTGGCGCATCGAGTCTGTTTAAGCCCGGCGAGGGCGCAGAGGTGCTCATGCTGTCTGAAGCGGTCCAGAATGCGCCGGCGCGGAATATGGCGCTATCAGACTACATCAGCCACCTGCTTCGCGGCATGATTCAGAATCCCTTTAAGGCACTCGCGCAAGGCGATATCTTAGCGATTCTCATCGCAGCATTATTAATCGGCATTGCGCTGGTTGCTGGCGGTGAACGCTACAAGACAATTCACAATGTCTTTAAGGAGCTACAGGACATTTGTCTGAGAATTGTTGGATGGATCATGTGGATAGCACCCATTGGGGTCGGAGCACTCCTGCTTCGACTTGTCGCCACCCAAAACAGTAGTGTGTATCAAGGGCTCTTAGAACTCATCGTCGTTGTGATTGGTGCCACCCTGTTTCATGGAGTCATTGTTCTCCCACTGATTCTGTACCTGACCACCAGAGTGAATCCGCTTCGCTTCTGGCGCGGGGCAAAACCCGCACTGATTACGGCCTTCGCAACCTCATCGAGCAATGCCACACTGCCAGTAACACTGCGCGCTGCCAAGGAGGACCTCGGCGTTAAGGAAGAAGTCGCAGACTTCGTTATTCCTCTTGGCGCGACAATCAATATGGATGGCACTGCACTCTACGAAGCCGTCGCGGTTCTTTTTGTTGCCCGACTCGCAGGGGTAGATCTCAGCGTTGCCGAGCAGATCATCGTCTTTTTTGTGGCCATGCTCGGGGCAATTGGCGCCCCTGGAATGCCGAGCGTTGGGATGTTGAGCGTGGTTCTGGTGCTCGAGTCTGTCGGACTGCCAACCGCTGCGATTGCGCTGCTCTTACCAATTGATCGCCTGTTGGACACCGTTCGAACCGCGGTCAATGTCGAAGGTGACATGGTCGGAAGTCTCGTGGTACAGAAGCTGACATGAATAGCCGTCGGACCTTTACCCTTGGCCTACTCGCGAGCCTGACACCCGCTGGAGGTGTGCTCGGTCAAGCCAGCTCCTGGAGGGTTGGGGACGCTGTGAAGCTGCCACCGCTGACGCTTCTGAATGGGCAACCAGTCGACTGGGCTGCACTAAAGGGGAAGGTGATTGCCCTTGAGTTCTGGGGTTCCTGGTGTCCATTCTGTTCCCGTCAGAACCCCGTTCTTGATCGACTCTACAAAGCGAATCAGGCCCGTGGTCTTGAGGTGATCACGATAAGTCTCGATAAAACCGTCGATGTCGCCCAGCAGTACATGAAAAAGGGTGGCTATTCCTTTAAGGCTGGGATGGTTACCCCCGAATGGGGCGCAATCTACAAGCAGCGTCGGGGTCTTCCTCAGCTCTTCGTCATTGACAGACAAGGTCGACTAGCCATGATCGAAGTCCGTGAAATGCTTGAAGATGAGCTCTTAGAAATCGCCCGATTTCTATAGCGTTGAAAATCT
>JBDLRA010000132.1:0-2796 GCA_039800285.1 Pseudomonadota bacterium | reverse complement strand
CATGGGTTAACGAATATCGGCTTCGATCGCCTGCCGAGACATCTTCAGTTTTTACTGCCTTCCCTGAGGATGCGCGTTCTGAACTTGAGCAGAAGGTCATCTTGATTAACTTGCTGCCCAGCTGACGACGAATGACAGGGAACTTGCCTTTGGTCAGCATGGGCTTGTGGACGTAGAACTCATCCGGGTTCACAGCGCCCTGCACCACCGTCTCGCCAAGGCCATAGGAACTGGTAATGAAGACGACATCCTGAAACCCGGATTCCGTGTCCATGGTGAACATGACACCAGCAGCGCCAAGGTCTGAGCGGACCATACGCTGAATGCCCGCCGATAAGGCAACATCCGCGTGGGCAAACCCCTTGTGCACGCGGTAGCTAATGGCGCGGTCGTTGTAAAGCGAGGCAAAAACGTGTTTGATCTTATCGAGAACGTCCTCAATCCCCACGACGTTTAGGAAGGTCTCCTGCTGGCCCGCAAAGGACGCATCAGGAAGATCCTCGGCGGTCGCAGAAGAGCGAACGGCGACTGAAATGCCAGGGCTCTCGTCGATCAGCTTTTGATAGGCGGTACGAATCTGGTTCTCTAAGGCTTCCGGCAGTGGCGTCTCAACGACCCAGCGTCGAATCTCTTCACCACAGCGGGCAAGCTCACGGACATCGTCGACATTGAGGCGATCCAGCGCTTGATTAATCCGATCCCGTAATCCGCCGTGATCAAGAAAAGCACGAAACGCTGTCGCGGTCGTGGCAAACCCCCCGGGCACGCGAACGCCAGCGCTGTCGAGCTGCGAGATCATCTCGCCGAGCGATGCGTTTTTGCCCCCGACCGAATCGACATCGGTCATACGAAGCTCTTGGAAGGGAACTACCCAACGTTGGGAAGATTGAACCGAGTTGTTCATTCAGACCACCTAAAAGATAATGAGGCTTAACTAGCTAACTCGGGATTCTACCTAGTCTTTCGCCCATGCCCTTCTCCGCCCTGGACACCAACGCCCCCCAGCCTCCTGGAAGCCCCGTGAAACCGGCCGGACAAACCGTATTCTTTGTCTCAGACGGAACGGGGATCACGGCAGAAACCTTTGGAACCTCGATCCTGGCCCAGTTTGACAGCCTTCGATTCCGCCTCAGAAGGATCCCCTTTGTCGATAGCCTGGAGAAGGCCGATCAGGCGGCCAACACCATCGTCACCCAGGGCCAGGAGGACGGCAAACGGCCGATTGTCTTCTCAACCCTGGTCAATGCGGAGATTCTGTCCAGGATCCGGAAGGTACCCGCCCTCCACCTTGATATGTTTCAGACCTTCGTCGAGCCACTGGAGAGAGAACTCGGCATGAAGTCGAGTCACACGATTGGCCGCTTTCATCACGCCACCGATACGGATGCCTACAAAGATCGCATCGAGGCCATCAATTTTTCTCTCGCGCACGATGACGGACAGTCGGTCAAAAATCTCCAAGAGGCAGACGTCATCCTGATCGGCGTCTCGCGAAGCGGAAAAACCCCGACGAGCCTTTACCTGGCCATGCAGCACGGCCTGAAAGTGGCGAACTGTCCGCTGATCCCTGAAGATTTCGAACGCAACAGCCTGCCCTCCACTATTCTTCCCTTTAAGTCAAAACTCTTTGGGCTCACGATTGATCCGGATCGGCTGTCTCAGATTCGTAATGAACGACGCCCGGGATCAAAGTATGCGTCCCTTGAGAACTGCCGCATGGAGGTCAGCTCCGCTGAGCAGCTGATGAAGCGCGAATCTGTGAGCTGGCTCTCCACGACGACAAAGTCCATCGAAGAGATCGCCACCACCATCCTGACGGTCCTCAATATCGGCCGCTAGCCCTGGCCGTTGTTGTTATCCCTGTCGCCGACGTTGCATCTCAAATAAGCAGACCGCGGCCGCATGAGAGACATTCAGAGACTCGACGTCTGGAGATTGTGGAATGCGAACGAGCTGAGACCGCGCCTTGAGCGTTGCTGAGACACCATCACCTTCTTGACCGAATATCCAAGCGCACGGCGTCTCCAACCTGAGTGTCGACGCGTAAAGCAGCTGTGCCCTGGGATCATTGGCCGTCGCAAGGCAGGGCGTACCCCAAGTCTGCAACACGGATAAAACCTCTGATTCCTCAAGCTGGTCGCAGATCGATACCGCAAAGTGCGCGCCCATCCCAGCCCGTAGTGCCTTAGGAGACCACGGGTCTGTCGTGCCCTGAAGACACCAGACCTGTCGGACCGAGGCCGCCGCCGCAGTCCGAAGCAAAGAGCCAAGGTTTCCCGGATCCTGGACACGATCAATCACCACGACATCCCCCGGCTGCATGGATGGCGATGGGATAGGGATGACCAACCCCCATCCGATAGCAGTCTCGACCTGGGTGATCTCATCAAACAGTGCCTGCGATAAACGATAGATATGACTGATCGACTGCTCGGCCTGATGCTCCGCAAGACCCAGGGTCTCGATGACGGCGCCAATCGCAGTATCTTCCCGAACCACGAGATCAAAACGAGTCTTTTGCAAGAGGGACTGACGGATTGCCGCCTCGCACAGACGCCTGCCCTCCACCCACGCCTTCTGTAAGGTCCGCCGTGTCCGCGATTCCGAGACGATCTCACGCAGCTGCTTAAAGCTGCCGTTCTGACGCGAACTGAGGTCTAGGACGGTTGCCATCAGACAAGCGCACCCGTATGTTCGGTGGCCGAAGGATCGACTGAGGTGCCAGCAATCATCTGTCTTATCGGTGCAAAGCTCTTTCGGTGAATCGGCGACACGCCCAGTTGCTTGAGCTGTGCA
>JBDLRA010000131.1:0-2841 GCA_039800285.1 Pseudomonadota bacterium | reverse complement strand
AGATAGGTCTCGGCATGACCGATCGTGTCTGCCTCGGCTAAGAGGGCATGCATGATCTGGGCGCCGTAGTGTTGGCCGCGGTGTGATGCCAAGACCGCCATGCGACCAATTCGGCCATCGGGTGCGAGTCGACCGGTCGCTACTGCGAGACCGCTGGCATAGGCGAGCGCGTGGCGACAGACGGCATCGAGATCATCGAGTTCTTCTTCCGCGGGCACCTTCTGTTCGTCAACAAACACGGTGAACCGAATCTTTGTCGCTTCGTCCTGCAGGGTGTCCCAGTCACCAAGTCTGATCTGATCAGGCATGACACTTTCCTTTTGCTTTACTGCGTTATGTTTTCGCTCACCACAGCCAGGCCGCACCGCGAACACCAGAGGCATCGCCATGGGCGGCAGCCTTCAGGGGCGTTGTGACGGCATCATCGTGAAAGACCCAGCGATGCCAGCGGGCCGGTACCTCAGTATAGAGTTCCTCGATCTGGCTGAGTCCGCCGCCGATCACGATACAGTCCGGATCAATCAGATTGATGACGGTGGCAAGCGCTCGCGCTAGTCGATCGTAAAAGGATTCCATGATCTTTGCGGCGACGGGATCCCCTTGTGCGCGATGCGCTAACAAGTCGGGTACAGAAGTCACACGGGTCGCATCCCCATAGGCACTCACCAGTGCCGGACCACTGATCAGTGTCTCGAGGCATCCACGACGACCACACCAGCAGCGCGGGGCAGGCGATACGCTGGCATGGGGATCTCCCGCTAACGGGTTATGGCCCCACTCTCCGGTGATCGCGTGGCGACCCGTGATGAGTTCTCGATGGATCGTAAGACCACCCCCGACGCCAGTGCCAAGAATCACACCAAAGACAACAGCGGCATCTTTTGCGGCGCCATCGGTTGCTTCAGAGAGTACTAGGCAATTCGCGTCGTTCGCGAGACGGACGTGACGCCCGAGTTGTTGTTCCAGGTCTTGTTGAAAGGCTTGGCCATTCAGCCAGGTGGAATTGGCATTGCGAACCAACCCTGTTGTCGGTGAAATCGAACCAGGAATACCGATGCCGATCTGGGCAATGGGTCCATTTGGTCCGTGGTCACGTGCAGCCTGATCGGCGAGATCAACCAAGGCAGCGATCGCCTGAAGAGTGGAGGGGTAGTGATGCTGTGGACTGGGAATGCGATTACGCCAAACGGTTTGGCCTGCGTCATTCAGTAAGGCGGCTTCGATCTTGGTGCCGCCAAGATCGATCCCCAGTCGGATCATGCAAACCCTTTGGAGAGCAGGCTCAGACCGATCAACAGCATGGCGACCGTAATGGCTCGCTCAAACTGCTTCTGACTAATCCGCGCGCGAATCTTCGGCCCGATGAAAATGCCTAAGACAGCGGGAATGAGTGCTGCTGTCGAGAGAATCAGATTGCTCTGGTTCATCACATCGAGCTGCGCGAGAAAGATCGCGAGCGAGAGACCGCCGACAAAAAACAACATGGCGATTGTGGCGGTGAAAAGATCTTTCGGCAGTTTGAGCATGGCGAGATAGACCATCAGTGGTGGTCCATAAAACCCCGAGACCCCGCCAAGCAATCCACCACCTGCTGCCATGCCGGGGCCCACCCAACGCTGTGCCGAGAGGCTCAAGACAAAGTTCGGCTTCAGCAGTCGCACGGCAGGCTGAATCAAAACGACGGTGCCCATGATCAGATAGAGCGTCTTCTGATCGAGCCGCACCAGTAACTGGGTTCCGAGCCCAATGCCAATCACTAAGGCAATCGTCATTGGCCAGAATCGCTTGATGACCGCGCCAAGGTTGCCGCCTTGCATGGCCTGCCAGATGTTGGTGAGGAACACGGGGACCGTAAGGATCGCCAATGCCTGAGGAATGGGCATGAACATCGACAGGATGGGGACAGCGATCAGCGGCAGCCCAAGCCCCAGCGCCCCTTTCGAAAAACCGCCGAGCAGCAGTCCAAAGAAACTGCCTGCAAGGGCGGCAATCGATAGGCTCAAAAGGGTCATTAGCGACTTTCAGCGATTGGGTATGAACAGAAGTGACGGCTTTGGTGCTTATCCCATCGGATGTTTGATGTAGCCGTCACGGGTCTGCGGAAGCTTAGCACCGAGGATGGACGAGGCCACCTGGGTCCGCAGAATCTGGGCCGTGCCACCGGCGATGGTAAACATCCGGGCATCACGCATGTGACGCTCCATCGCGACTTCTCGCGAGTAGCCTGTGGAGCCAAAGAGCTGCAGTGAATCACTGGTCACTTTATTGGCGGTCTCGGCCGCATAGATCTTGGCCTGTGCAGCCAGCTTGACATCGGGGAAGCTTCCCACAGGCACGTTGGCGGCGCGATGAATCAGCATTCGTGCTGCATCAAGCTGAATCGACATATCGGCAATCATCCATTGCAAGCCTTGGAATTCAGCGATCGGGCGACCAAACTGTTTGCGGATCTTGACGTAGTCCACGGCCTCTTCAAACGCACCTTGGGCAATGCCAAGGGCAACCGTTCCGGCACCCACACGCTGGGCGTTATAGGCATTCATCAACGCGGCAAAGCCCTTGCGAAGATCACCCATGGGTTTGAGCAACATGGACTCGTGGACGCGTAGGCCATCGAAGTAGACATGGGTCTCCGGAATCCCACGAACGCCCATGGAAGGGGTTCGATCTGCAATCGTCATTCCGGGAAGCCCTTCTTTTTCACGCACAACGATGAAGCCGCCAATCCCTTGTTCGATGCCATCTTCAAAGACCCGGGCAAAGATCAGGTGCAGCCGTGATACGCCCCCACCGGTAATCCAGTACTTATGGCCTTTAATGACATAGTGGTCACCCTCGCGA
>JBDLRA010000130.1:0-11242 GCA_039800285.1 Pseudomonadota bacterium | reverse complement strand
GGGCATGACCAAGAAGCTCTTGTACCGCCCGTAGGTCACCACTCGACTGTAACAAATGACTCGCAAACGAGTGTCGCAGCATATGGGGGTGGACCTGCGTTGGCATACCCGTCTCACGTGCGCGCTGGGCAAATCGGCGCTGCACCGTCCGAGCAGAGAGTCGCTGACCTCGCGCATTCACAAACAAGGCCGGATCCTCCGCTGCATGGCGTGACCGCACCGCGAGCCAGTCTTCGAGTGCTGCGAGCGCTGGCCGGCCAATTGGTATACGACGAGACTTTCCGCCTTTTCCAACCACAAACACTTCTGCCGCCTCACGGTCAATCCATCCATGCTGATCACCAGTCGAACCCGATGATGGCTGGTAGTTCAACCCCACGAGCTCCGCCAGTCGCAGCCCACAGGAATACATCAGCTCCACCATGGCCCGATCCCGTTGAGTGAGGAAATTCGCATCCTCCGGCGTCTCTGATGTCTTGCCCGTCGCCTTAGCACTCACAAACTGGACAGCCCAGTCGGTCGATAACGCCTTTGGCAGTCGCTTCGGTGGCTTAGGAGCACGGACACTTGCGACCGGATTTGCAGTCAGTGCAACCCGAGATGCGGCCCAGTCAAAAAACGAACGCCATGCAGAAAGACGCCTCGCAATGCTCTTGGAAGAGAGTCCCGTGGATCGCCACCGTGCGACTGCCGCACGGACCTCACTGGCCGAAATCGCTGTGACCGCGCGGGTTTCCGCAGCCTCAACAAGATAACGAAGTTCTCTCGCGTAAGCGGTTACCGTCAGCCGTGAGTAGCGGCGCTCATAGGCGAGCTCTTTCAGAAATGCATCGATCAATGCCTGCAGGGAGATCTGCCTGGCAAGACCGTCTGTCACGCGGCGTCGGCTCCCGTTCTTGCGGCAGACGAGAGTGCGGCGCTTGCAATCTCAGCAATCCGCTCAAGAAACGCAACCCCCAGATCAGGGGCAAATCGTCGCGCATCAGGAGAGCCCAGCACCAAGACACCAAACGCCTCAGGTGCTGCGCCGACACGCAATGGAAGGATGGCCATCGAACCACAGTCACGACCCGCCTCGGGTAGCAGTCGCGCAACCGGCGACAGTCCGGCAGGTCCACAGACTGGTGTGCGCATATCGTGGATACTTTCAACATAGTCCGTTGATTCAGCAACGACCCATTTCGCCTGCGCAAAGTCAGCGCGAGGCCGCCAGATCACCAATGCCGTCTGCGGCACGCTAAAGACTTGGGACAGGGAGTCCGCAAGAAACTCTGGCATTGTTTCTGGATTGGTATGCAGAAAGAGGCCACGAATCCATCGCTGCATCGACGTGGAGATCGCGTCATTTTCCTGACCATGACGCAAAAGCTCAGCGAGCTTTAGCTCCATCGTTTTGATCCGTTCACGAAGTACGCCCGCCTGACGCTCAACGAGAGAAATCGCCTGACCTGATTGCGGATGCGGCACATTGATCTCTGACAGAAGATGAGCGGCCTCATTAAAAAAATCAGGATGCGATTTCAGATAGCTGGCAACTTGTTCTGCCGTGACCGTCGCAGTCGCTAGGCCTAGTGTGGGTTCTTTTTGGCTCACAGCTCAATCACTCCTTCAAAGACAGTTACGGCAGGTCCCGTCATCATGACATGACCGTCTGACTGACCTGACCATTGGATTTTTAAAACACCGCCGCGCGTCTGCACGCGCACGGGCTGATCTGAAGAAAGCCGGCCCGACAGAATGCCACTGACAACCGCAGCGCAGGCGCCGGTGCCACAGGCCAGCGTCTCGCCTGCACCTCGCTCATAGACACGCAATGAGATCTCATCTGAGCCAAGCTGTTGCGCAAATCCTGCGTTCACACGGTGTGCAAACCGTGGATGCGATTCAAGCCACGCACCAATTTGGCTAACCGGATGTGTGGTCACCTGATCTACCCATTGCACTGCATGCGGGTTCCCCATTGAGACCACTGCAATCCAAAACGGGGGCTGATCGGGTGGCATCAACTGCCACTGATCGGCTTGCGCCTCACGCCGATGCGAAAGCCCCTGAGTGTCGAACCCGACTGCGGCAGGCGTCCACTCTGGACGCCCCATATCGACGGTTACGGAACCATCTTCATGCACAGTTGGCGTAATCACGCCAGACTTGGTTCGAACACGAATGGTGGATGCGGCAGACAGTCCGCGATCCTTTACGAACCGTGCGAAACAGCGCGCACCGTTGCCACACTGCTCGACCTCTTGGCCATCGGCGTTAAAAATTCGATAGACAAAATCGACGTCAGGGCCATCGGCCGCCTGCACGATCAGCATCTGATCTGCGCCAACACCACGATGACGATCTGCCAGATGCCGCCATTGCGCTGTGGTCAGATGAATCGGTTCGCGCGTCGCGTCGATGACGACAAAGTCGTTGCCAGCGCCGTGCATCTTGGTAAAAGCAAGTCTCATGACTGCGGATTATCCATAGACCGGCGCCGCCCCGGGAGGCCGCGTCTTAAACCGGCGATGGGTCCAGAGGTACTGCTCAGGCATTTCAAGGATCCTTGCCTCGATGAACTGATTCATCCGCGCAACACCATCAGCAATCGTTTCCTCTGCATCATCATTCGGATGACGCCACCCGGGATAGAACCGGGCCTCGTAGCCATCTTCGGTCATCCGCGTCACGAGCGGCACCACTGCAGCCCCGAGACTTCTGGCCAGACGCACCACGGTGGTGACGGTCGCAGCCGGCTCTCCAAAAAAGGGGGCGAACACGGCATCTCGGGGGCCAAAGTCCATATCCGGGAGGAAATACAGGGGCATCCCACGTTTGAGCGCCCGCACCAGCGGTGTCATGCCATGTTGGCGCGACACCAGCAGCGGGTCATTAAAACGACTGCGGCCTCGACGTGTCCAGTCATCCAACACCGGATTGGACTGCTGTGAGTACATTGACGCGAACTGTCGGTCGAGCTGGAGTCGAACACCCCCCGCATCCAGCCCAAGAAAATGCGGCGCCAGAATAATCACCGGACGACCCGCAAAGGCCTCCAGATGATGGATGTCCTTCAGTGCAACGCGCGCGCTCAGCCGAGCCTCTGACCCGAACCAGATCTCAAACCGTTCCAGAAACGCACGGGCGTAACAGACAAAGTGTCTGCGGGCGATCTCTTCCTGCTTGCCCTGTGTCCAGTTTGGAAAACAGATACGCAGGTTGGTGGCCGCAATGGCGCGTCGGCTCGTCGCTAGTCGATAGGTCAGCGCCCCCAAGCCGTTTGCCACCAGACGCAGCAGTGGGCGCGGCCCAAAGGCGAGTAGCCGACAACCCCACAGGACGAGCAAGGTCAGCAGTCGGCTCATGCCTCTGTTGCCCCCGGGGATTGCGATGGGCGCTGCTGCCCTTTCGGAATTTTGTAACGGTTATAGGCCCAGAGGTACTGCTCTGGTGCCTGCGCAATCTGCGATTCAATCGCACGGTTCAAGGCTTCTGCGGAAGCCTCGTTCCCTAAGTCCTGGGCAACGGACCAGGGCGTGAGCCTCAGCTGCCAGCCTTCTTGGGTGCGCACTGCCAAGACCCAGATCATGGCTGCGCCAGTCGACTGCGCCAACCGAATGGGCAGCGTCATGGTGTATGCGGGCCTGCCAAAGAAATGTGCCCAGACGCCATCGCCTTCAGACGGCACCTGGTCCGGAAGCATGCCAATCGCCTCCCCTTTTCGAAGGGCTCGCAATAGGCTACGCACGCCAAGCGCATTGGCCGGGGCGGCTGTGATCAGGCCTGGCAGCGGGCGCAGGGTTTCCATCAGACGACGCAGGCTTGCCTGTTTGGCAGGGCGATAGAGCACGGTCATGGGGATGTGATGGGCCAGCACCCTCGGGGTAAGCTCGAAGGCCCCCAGGTGTGGGGTCAGGATCATGACCCCTTTGCCGCGCGCAATCGCCTCGTCTAAGTGATGGCGATTGATGATGGTCATCCGCTCGCCCGCCTTCGGGTCGCACCAGATCTTCGGTAGCTCGGAGGCAATCAGACCAGCATGGCCGATCGCTGCGCGAAAGGCGCGATTCGCCTGAGATTGCGGCATTGCGATTGCCCCTGATTGCACTGCTAAGGCCCAGTTCGTCCGCATCATGGCCCGGTAACGAGGCGAAAGACTCCAGACCAGCCAGCCGAGCATCCATCCAATAACCCTGGCGAGCCCAAGGGGTAGCTTTGATGCGAGTTTGAAGAGGGCAATCATCTGATCTATAGTTGTCCTATCGCCGATTTAATTCACAACTTGCGGGGCGACGACGCATCAGAAGTGTAGATGTGTTCAACAAATTCCGCTAAAGCGTAGCCTTCATGCAAGCCTGATTCCTGCATCCCGTGCTCGCTTAGCGGAGCCGCAATTGTGGGACTGTCTATCAGGAGCTTGCTATGCCCAAAGAATTCTTTTTCACCTCTGAGTCCGTCTCGGAAGGTCACCCAGACAAGGTCTCAGACCAGATCTCCGACGCCATTCTGGATGCCATCCTGGCGCAGGATCCCCGCTCACGCGTTGCCGCTGAGACGCTCTGTAACACCGGTCTCGTGGTGCTGGCCGGGGAGATCACCACCAATGCCAACGTTGATTACATTCAGGTAGCGCGCAATACGCTCAAGCGCATCGGCTACGACAACACGGAGTTCGGGATCGACTACAAAGGCTGCGCGGTGCTCGTCGCCTATGACAAGCAGAGCCCAGATATTGCGCAGGGGGTTGATAAAGCCCATGACAACAATCTAGACCAGGGTGCTGGTGACCAGGGTCTGATGTTCGGCTATGCCTGCGACGAGACACCCGTGCTCATGCCGGCCCCCATCTACTACTCCCATCGTTTAGTCGAACGTCAATCGATGCTGCGTCGTGATGGACGCCTCCCTTGGCTGCGCCCCGATGCTAAGAGCCAGATCACCCTGCGTTATGTCGATGGACGTCCCGATAGCATCGACACCGTCGTGCTTTCCACGCAACACGCGCCAGACATTAGTCTTGAGGCACTGCGCGAGGCCGTGATCGAAGAGATCATCAAGCCCGTTTTGCCAAAAGAGTTGATCAAGGGCGAGATCAAGTATCTGGTGAATCCCACTGGCCGTTTCGTGATTGGTGGCCCGCAGGGCGACTGCGGACTCACCGGCCGCAAGATCATTGTGGACACCTATGGTGGCGCAGCGCCCCACGGTGGTGGCGCCTTCTCAGGAAAAGATCCCTCTAAGGTAGACCGCTCGGCCGCCTATGCGGGTCGCTATGTTGCGAAAAACATCGTGGCCGCTGGTCTTGCTAAGAAAGCGCTGATTCAGGTGAGCTACGCCATCGGTGTCGCGCGACCCACCTCGGTCATGGTGACCACAGAGGGTACCGGGGTCGTCTCAGACGAGAAGATCGCCCAGGCCGTGCAAGAAGTCTTTGACCTGCGCCCCAAGGGCATCGTGCAGATGCTCGATCTGTTGCGTCCCATTTATGAGAAGTCAGCGGCTTATGGCCACTTTGGCCGCGAGGTTCCCGAGTTCACCTGGGAAAAAACCGACAAGGCGCAGGCCTTACGCGCCGCCTGCGGTCTGTAAAACCCCCGCTCCGGCGCTCGCCACGGGCGCCGGATTGCTTTACACTTCTGATCTCTGTTCAAGGAGCGTTGCGAGATCCCCGTCGCGGGATCCCAGGCTTGAACAGTGTCTTGATTGAACGGCGCTCGCGAACCCTTTCCACCAACAAAGAGGAGCGCGAGATGAGCGCCGTATTAAAACCTGTGACCGCAAACGGTCAACCCGACTACAAAGTCGCCGATATCAGCCTGGCCGACTGGGGCCGCAAAGAAATCAAAATTGCCGAGACCGAAATGCCTGGTCTGATGGCCATTCGCGAAGAGTACGCTGCCAAGAAACCATTGAAGGGCGCGCGCATCACTGGATCGCTGCACATGACGATCCAGACCGCAGTACTCATTGAAACGCTTGTCGACCTCGGTGCAGAAGTGCGTTGGGCATCCTGCAACATCTTCTCAACGCAAGACCACGCTGCTGCTGCAATTGCCGCATCTGGTGTTGCAGTCTATGCCTACAAAGGCGAGACGCTCGATGAATACTGGGATTACACCCATAAGATTTTCGAGTGGCCCAACGGCGAGCCCTCCAACATGATTCTCGACGACGGCGGCGATGCCACACTGCTGCTGCATCTCGGCACCGATGCCGCGAAAGATCCCTCAATTCTGTCGAACCCCAAGAGCGAAGAAGAGATCTGCCTGTTCAACGCGATCAAGAAGCAGCTCGCGAAGGATCCCGGTTTCTATGAGCGCAATCTGCGTGCCGTCATCGGCGTGACAGAAGAGACAACCACCGGTGTCCATCGTCTGAAAGAAATGTCTGCCAAAGGCACGCTTGCTTTCCGTGCGATCAACGTCAATGACTCGGTGACCAAGAGCAAGTTCGACAATCTCTACGGCTGCCGTGAATCACTGGTCGACGCGATCAAGCGTGCGACGGATGTCATGGTCGCGGGCAAAGTCGCTGTGGTCGCAGGCTACGGGGATGTGGGCAAAGGTTCTGCGCAGGCGCTGCGCGCACTCTCGGCCCAGGTCTGGATTACGGAAGTGGATCCGATCTGCGCACTGCAGGCCGCGATGGAAGGCTACCGTGTTGTGACGATGGACTACGCCGCTGATAAGGCAGACATTTTTGTGACCGCGACTGGCAACAAGAATGTGATTGACTACAGCCACATGGCCAAGATGAAAGATCAGGCGATCGTTTGCAATATCGGTCACTTTGATAATGAAATCGATGTGGCGTCGCTGTCGAAGTGCGCCTGGGAAGAGATCAAGCCTCAGGTCGATCATGTGATCTTCCCTGATGGCAAGCGCATCATCCTGCTAGCCAAGGGTCGTCTGGTGAATCTGGGTTGCGGCACAGGCCATCCCAGCTATGTCATGAGCTCCTCTTTTGCAAACCAGGTGATCGCCCAGATCGAACTCTTTGGCCATAAAGATTTCTACGAGAGCGGCAAGGTCTATGTGCTGCCGAAGCACCTGGATGAGAAAGTGGCACGCCTTCAGCTGAAAAAGCTTGGCGCGCAGCTGACCGAGCTCAGCGACGACCAGGCACGCTACATTGGCGTTCCGGTGGAAGGCCCCTACAAGCCCGACACCTATCGCTACTAGGCCACGTTAATGGGTGATCAGCAACCCCGTCACCACGGGGTCAGCCTTAGTCTTGAGTTTTTCCCGCCCAAGACGCCCGAGGCCGCAGACAAACTTCGCGCGACAGCAGAACAGCTTGCCGTTGTCGCGCCGGAGTATGTCTCGGTCACCTACGGCGCAGGCGGATCAACGCGAGAAGGATCTTTGGATACCGTTCGCCAGATGCTGCCCATCTTTAAAGATGTGGCGCCGCATCTCTCGTGCATCGGTGCAACAGCCGCACAGCTACATGAACTGATGGCGCTCTACCAAGAGATGGGCATCTCACGCCTCGTTGCACTGCGTGGCGATCTGCCTTCTGGCTACGGACAAGGCGGTGAATTCCAGTACGCGCGCGACCTAGTCCAATTCATTCGGGGCCACTACGGGGCTGCGTTTGATATTGAAGTTGCGGCTTACCCAGAGGTGCATCCGCAGGCGCGAAGCGCACAAGATGACCTACGTTTTTTTGCTGATAAAGTTGCAGCAGGGGCGACGGGTGCGATCACTCAGTACTTTTTTAACTCTGATGCCTACTTTCGTTTCCTCGAAGATGTGGAACGACTTGGCGTGCAGGTGCCGGTCACGCCTGGCATCATGCCGATCACGAACTACACCTTGCTGGCACGATTCTCAGATGCCTGTGGGGCGGAAATTCCCCGATGGATTCGATCTCGACTGGCCGGCTATGGCGATGACACCGCATCTATTGTTGCCTTTGGACAAGAAGTCGTCACCGATCTCTGTGACCAGCTCATTGCTGGCGGCGCACCAGGACTGCACTTCTACACGATGAACCGCGCAGAGCCCACGCTCGCCATTCTTCGCAATCTGGAACTTATTGATTAAACCGGGTGATGCCCGACTCCGTGACACAGGCATCAAGACGCATATCGTGAGGTTCAGCGAACGACTCTGCCTGTCGTGCGTGATCAAAGCAGACACCGATGAGACGAGGCCGTGGCGATGGCGTCACTGCAATCGTCCGGTCATAAAACCCTTTGCCAGCACCCAGGCGACCCCCTGAGGGATCCACGCCGACACACGGCACAATCCAGGTGTCACAGACCAACGTCTGTGAATCAGCCGGTGCACGCAGCCCCATCGCATCGTGAATCATTGGCGCCCCAGGCGTCCAGGCCTGCATCACCAGCGGCGCATCCCGAGAGACCACAACCGGTAATGCAAGGGCAATCCCGCGCGCATGCCAGGCCCGCCAGGTGGCCATCAGATCCGGTTCGCCACGCCACGGAAGGAACACAGCCACCCGAGACCAGCCCTGAAGCACTGCCTGCTGCGACAAGATATCTGCGATCTGCTTCTCCGCCGCAAGGCGAGACTCTCCCGCAAGCCGTTCCCGCTGCTCCAGCAGGTAACGTCTTAGGGGATCTTTCTGTGGCGATAGGAATCTGATCATTTCAGAGTTAAATTTACTCCCTGTGTCGACATCTCAACAGTCTATTTTCGCTAGGGGAACCCCTTTGTTGAACGCCCACCGCTGGATCATCGTGGCGGCCGCAACGGCATGGTTTCCTTTTGCATCCGCAACCGCCTCGGTCGATCTCTCGCCAAGGGACCAGCAGTCTGCCGAACTCGTCGCGAAAGCCAAAGAGGCCTTCATGAAAGGGCGGCTT
Source organism: Pseudomonadota bacterium (assembly GCA_039800285.1). GTDB lineage: Bacteria > Pseudomonadota > Gammaproteobacteria > Burkholderiales > Burkholderiaceae_A > Lacustribacter. Next base: position 2,427 of record JBDLRA010000130.1, on the reverse strand, counting down.
CCGGAACTGGAACGTCTCACCGCGAAGAGTCAGGGCAGCCTGCTCGCCGCATGGCCAGATTACTGGCGGCTGAAGATCTTGTTAGGCACACCCAGTGTGAATGCTGGGGACATGCGGCGCCAAGTCCAGGGGTTTCTGGGCCGTCACGGCCAGCATCCGCTTGCTGAAAATGCCCAGCGTGACTGGGTGCAGGCCTTGGTTGTAAAAAATCTTTGGGATGATGTCGAACGGGCCCTGAAGATCATTCCCGATGGACTGGTGAGTCCGGGATTGATGTGCGCACGCGGTCGTCTGGGGATGCTCAGCGCCGATACACCGCAACAGCTTCAACAGACCCTGATGTCACTGCCCGTTGGAAACGAGACCACCGATGCCTGTATTGGTCTCATCGAACACCTCGTCAAACAAGGTCAGGCACCAATCGGTTATCTTCGCCAACGTATTCGTTGGGCCGCACAGGTTGGCAGCGACAGCAGCCATCAGGATCTCCTCGCGTTTCTCAAATCGTCTCGGGTTGGGCTCGAGACAGGTGCCCGCGGCTTGGATCCAATTAAAAGCGAAACCCTTCTTGGCAGCATTCTCAAGACATCTCGCGTCAATAGCCTTTCTTCTTTCACCAGTCTGCAGCGTCATCGCAAAGAGCTCGCCGAAGACCAGCTCGACTACGCTCAGTTTGCTGTCGGTGCGGCGCTCTGGCGTCGTAGTCATCCCGAAGCATGGACATTGATGCGAAACGGATGGTCAAGCCTGACAGAACAACCCGATGAGATTCTGCAGATCGCGGCCCGAGAGGCGATTCGTCGCTCTGCGTGGTCATCGCTATCACAAGTCATTGGCGCGATGCGTCCCGCAACGCGTGCTGAGCCTGCATGGCAGTACTGGCAGGCCGTTGCCTTTCGAGAACAGCGCGCCCCAGAAAAGGCAGAGCCGATTCTGCGAGGACTGCGTGAAGGCTTCGGGTTTTATGGCGTCCTCGCCCGTGAGCTTCTCGGCGAGCCCACCATGATTCCCGCAACGGCCGCAATTCGATTGTCCGACGCAGACCGCCAACGGCTCGATCGCGATCTCGGCATGCGCCGCAGTTACGCACTGGTTCGCGCAGGCCTGCGCGGTGAAGCGGTTGCCGAGTGGTCTGCAGCGATGCGGGGCAGATCGGATGCAGAGCTAATTCAAGCTGCCCTCCATGCGAAGCAGGCGGGTTTCTATGACCGGGCGATTGCGGCGGCGGATCGGACCCGTGAATCGCATGACTTCTCGTTGCGATTTCCGACACCGTTTAAAGACAAGGTGGTCTCTGCTGCAAGAGAGCGTTCACTGGACCCTTGGTGGGTGCTTGGACTGATTCGCCAAGAATCTCGTTTTATTCCAGACATCAAATCATCGGTGGGCGCAGCCGGTCTGATGCAGATCATGCCTGCGACCGGCAAGATGCTCGCAAAGAATGTTGGGCTAAAGCCCGGTGCTATCCGCCTCACGGATGTCGACACCAATGTTCGACTGGGCACCACCTACATGCGACAGCTCCACGATCGGTTTGGCGGGTCCGCCCTGCTGGCCTCTGCCGCCTATAATGCGGGACCCTCACGAGCTGTCTCTTGGCGGGCAGCCCTGCCGCGAAGAATTGAAGGCGCCGCGTTTGCCGAGTCCATCCCATTTCCGGAAACCCGGGACTACGTCAAACATGTGCTCACCAATGCGGTTCTCTATCACGGGGTTCATAATGGGGGCAAAGCGCCCTCACTAAAACAGCTGTTGGGCGATGTGATGCCTGGCGAACCTTCGTAATCGCCACTCTCAGGAGTCTGATGAATGTCATTACTGCATGCAGATGTCGTGCTGATCGGCGGCACAGGATTTATTGGTCGGGCCTTGGCCGCGGTGTTGATCTCTCGCGGCAAGTCGGTTCGTGTCATCACCCGTAAACGGCAACAAGCCCGAGATCTCTGGCTCTTGCCCAAGATTGATGTAATCGAGGCGAATCCTCACGACGAGGCAGAGCTTTATGCGGCCCTCGAGAACGCGGATGCAGTGGTCAATCTGGTCGGCGTCCTCCACAGTAAGACAGGGAAACCCTGGGGACCCGAGTTTGATGTGGCCCATGTCAAACTTCCGGCCCGTATCGCGCGGTGCATGAACCGTCGCAAGGTTCGTCGACTCGTTCACGTCAGTGCCCTGGGCGCAGCAGACCATGCGCCCTCCATGTATCTGCGCTCAAAGGCTGCCGGAGAGGCGGCGCTGCGGGCCAATCAGAATATTGATGTCACGATTCTGCGTCCCTCCGTCGTGTTCGGTGCTGAAGACAAATTTCTCAATCTGTTTGCGAAACTGCAGCGGTTTGCGCCGGTGATTCCCTTGGCGACACCCCATGCACGCTTTCAGCCCATTGATGTGCGAGACCTGGCCAATGCGATTGCGAACTGTCTTAAG
>JBDLRA010000129.1:0-7203 GCA_039800285.1 Pseudomonadota bacterium | reverse complement strand
CTTCATCGCCAGTCGCCGCGATCCACTCAGGTTTGATGCCCAGCGAAAACCCTCCGTTCTCGAAAAACCGCCATTTCGCGCCCAGGCTAACGTCATTGAGTCCTTTGCTCTGGCCAGGGGGCGATTTCCACGTCGTCGGCGCGTTCACAAAAATATCGATCGCTTCCGCGACGCCACGGGTGTAGGTGAAGGCTGCAGTGTTTGTGCGCTCACCACCCGCTTTTGACAAGTCCGAATTCAGCTCAACCTGATTGCCGCCAGTGCCCTGCGTGCCCGTGTCTTCACTGACTAAAGGATGTGCGGCATATGCTGAGCCAGAGAGAATCAACATGACTGTGCCGATCAGGGCTACGCCGTGCAGGCGAGCGACTGGCATTCTTACTAATCGCATATCTTGTCCTTATTAAATCGAATCGAAGACTTCCCGCCACACACCATTAATCGACGGGGTTATCCCGTGCACATAGAGCACAGTCTTGCTCGCGGGATGGAGGATCAACTGTTGACCATGGTTGCCGACAAAACAGAAACTGCCCGGCTTGCGGGTGCAGTTTGTCCAGATCTGATAGCCATACGACTTATTGAATGGCCAGTTAGCTTTCACCTGCTCAGTTGTTGCTTCCCGAAGATATCTACCGAAGCAGTCATCTTGCGCAAGCTTCTCTAAAACATACTCCCCCAGTCGAACCCAATCTCTTGGCGCAGCACTGAACCCAAAATACCCCGCCACCTCACCAAGCTGGTTCGTCACCCAAGCGCCATCGCGTTCAGCGCCCACGTCGGACCAGATCTGCTCAGCAAAAAATGTTGCGAATGGTTTGCCTACCGCCTTCTCAACGACGAGATTTAATACAACGGTGTCATAGTTGTTGTAATTGAAAGTGCTTCCAGGCTCGAACTGGCGACTATCACGCGCCTTCATGAGATCCACAAACGAACGCGTCAACCTACGAGAATAGATCGCTCTGTTATCCAGAACATCCTGCTGGTCTTTCCATCCGGTCGGTCGTACGTTGTCCGTGTAGAAAGCGCCGCTCGTCATACGTAGCAAATCCCTTACTGACGATCGACCCCAAGAGGTTCCAGCGAGTGACTCAACCGCCTGCTCCGCCTTGAGATCAAGCGAAGCAAGTTTGCCCTGGCAGAGCGCTTTGCCAACGGCAAGCGATACCAGGCTCTTGGACATTGAATTTCCGATCGGCGAAGAAGTCGCACTCACCGCGTTTGAGAGATATCGCTCGACCTGAAGAACGCCGGACTGAGAGATCAGCACCGCCCGGGTTCCTGGCTGCTTGCCCCGCAACTCCACGAGCGCGCGGAGCTTATCGACCTGAGGGTCAATCGCCGAAACGCTCGTCTCTGGTGGGGATAGTCGCCTAGCAGGACCGCCTGGCGCACGAACAATCACATGAGTGGTCTGTGCACGCCAGCCCTCTGACATCATCCTTGCGATCTGATCATCAATCTCCTGAGCATAGAGAGACGGTGCGCCAAGAACGAGCGCAGAGGAAAAGGCGGACCGTAACCAGAGTTGCACGGAATCCATGGGCGCTACTCTACCCGAAGCGCCTCGACTGGCTTTAATCGAGACGCTTTTTTTGCGGGATACCAGCCAAAGAAAATCCCGATCATGGCCGAAAACCCGAAGGCCAATAAGACCGAGAAGATGGAAATCTCGACCAATAGCCCACTGAGTGCCGCGATGCCCCATGCCGCACCGATGGCAAGGGCGGTACCAATCAGGCCACCGACAAGGCAGATCACGACCGCCTCAATCAAGAACTGACGAAGAATATCCCGTTGCCGAGCGCCCAACGCCATACGAATCCCAATCTCTCGGGTTCGCTCAGTCACGCTCACCAGCATGATATTCATGATACCGATACCGCCAACAATCAATGAGACCCCCGCAATCGCTCCAAGCAATAACGCCATCGCGCCCGCCGCGATCGCTGCAGTCTGGGCAATTGCCGTCAGGTTGCGCACCGAAAAGTCATCATCCTGGCCCTGCTTAATTTTGTGCCGAACCCGAAGTAACTCATTAATCTCGCGCTCCGCCGGCCCAATCGACTGCTGATCTTCGGCCTGAACCAACATCATGGCCACACTTTCCGGAAACGCACTTCTCACAAGCTGCTGTCGGGCTGTGGATAGGGGAATAAAAACGCCATCGTCTTGGTCCCTGCCGTCAAGACTCTGGCCCTTGCGGGTGAGCACCCCAATGACTGTAAACGGAAGATTGCGAATGCGAATGCTCTTTCCGATCGGCGATTCATCACCAAAGAGTTGTGTTGCGGTCGACTGGCCAATCACCGCGACACGCGCATTAGACCGAAGATCCCCATCGCTCAGCAGATCACCGGTCTCTGTATCCCAATCCCGCAGGGGAAAGTAATCAGGCGTCACCCCCGCCACCATAGCACTCCAGTTCTGACTGCCGTAGGCAAGCTGAAAAGAGCGCATCACCACCGGCGCCACCCGTAACACTCCATCAACGGTTGCAATCGCCTGGGCGTCAGACACCGTCAACGTCTGCGCTGCGCCGGCGCCAAACCGAACCCCGCCAGAGGTCTGAGACCCGGGAAAGACAATTAGTAGGTTACTGCCCATGGAGCTAATGCTCTGATTCACCATAGACTGTGCGCCACGCCCAACCGCCATCATGATCACCACCGCACAAACCCCAATCACGACACCCAGCATGGTCAGCAGCGTTCTCATTCGGTTCGTTGCTAACGCCCGAAAGGCCTCCTCGATCACCTGGGGCGACTTCATGCCAGCCCCTCCGCGACAGGACCATCAAAGACAACAACCCCATCTTTAAGCCGAACAAGTCGACGACCAAAGCGCGCAATATCCGACTCATGCGTCACCAAAACGATGGTCATCCCCTGTTCTCGATTGAGGGCCTGGATCATCTTCATTATCTCTTCGGATGTCGCTGTATCCAGATTTCCTGTCGGCTCATCCGCTAAGAGAATCGGGGCATGCATCGCCAGCGCTCTCGCGATCGCAACCCGCTGCTGCTGCCCCCCAGAAAGCTGATTGGGTAGCCGATCCTCAAACCCCGCAAGCCCGGTCTCAGCAAGCCGCGCCCTCGCTTCAATGGCCGCCTGATCGCGGGAAACACCACCATAAACCATAGGAAGCGCGACGTTATCAAGCACATTCATCCGCTTTAAAAGATTAAAGCCCTGGAACACAAACCCAAGCTTCTTATTTCGTAATTGCGCCAGCCCGTCCGAAGTCATCGCGCTCACGTCTTCACCGTCCAAGAAATACGACCCACGCGTCGGCGTATCGAGACACCCAAGGATATTCATGAGGGTTGACTTGCCCGAGCCGGATTGCCCCATCAGACAGACAAAGTCGCCCGATGAAATCGACAACGAGATACCGTGCAGTACGGGCACTGCAGGCGCCCCCGGAGGCTCATACTGCTTGTGGATATCCACAAGCCGAATCAACGGCTCAGCCACCCTAGAACATTCTGAATCGAAAACCGCTCGCTGGGCCTGACTGGCCCGGTGCGGCGCGAGTGACGACAGCCTCGCCGACCTCGAGGCCCTCTAGCACCTGAACATAACGACCATCAGAGATGCCCACCTTAATCTCACGCGGCAAAAGCTTGCCGTCCGGACCGACGAGATAAACCCGGGGGCTGGGTGTCGCAGACCTCCCCTTTGCTGCGTCCGTCTTCCCATTGGACCCAGAGGAACCGCCTGATTTCACGGGCTCTGTCGGCGGCTTAAATCGAAGCGCTCCGGCCGGAATCCGCAAGACATTCTCTTGTCGATTGGTCTGAATCGAGACCTGTGCCGTCATTCCTGGGAGAAGCACACCGGACTGGTTGGTAACATCAATGACGACGTTATAGGTCACGACATTCTGCTGGCTTGTGGGGTTCAATCGAACCATGCGTACCTTCGCAGAGAATTCCTGCTCGCGAAATGCATCGACCGTGAATCGCACCGCCTGGCCGGGCGAAATGCCGCCGACATCTGCTTCTGCGACAGACGTATCAATCTGCATTTGTGTCAGATCCCGAGCGATCTGAAACAGGGTTGGTGTCTGAAAACTGGCGGCAACGGTCTGGCCCACATCAATGCCGCGATTGACCACGATGCCATCGATCGGCGAGCGAATCCGACTGTAACCAAGATTCGTCTGATCGCGTGAGAGCTGCGCCTCAAGCTGAGCAACCTGCGCATTCGCCGCCGCGACGTCTTTACGGACACTGTCGAGCGCGCCGTCTGATACAAACCCGTTGCGCTTTAATTGCTCATTACGCTTTAACACCGAGGATACAAGTTCGAGATTCGCGCGCGCTGATGCCAGACTGGCCTCCGTCTGACGAATCTGAGCCTCAAGGTTGGAGGGGTCAAGCTCGGCAAGCAGCTGACCTGCCTTAACCGGTCGATTGAAATCCGTATGTAAACGAATCACTGTTCCCGAAATCTGCGTTCCAACATTGACCAGAACCACGGGGTTTAACGTGCCGTTGGCGGAAACCCTTTGAACAACCTCACCACGGTCGACGGCGACGGTGACCCATGTCGGGCCATTCGAACGCGACCCCGACAACCAGAGGAAGGATCCAATCACCAATACCCCTACAACCAGGAGACCAACAACAATTCGTTTTTTTGTGAGATTCATGCAGTTTCGTGAGATGAGGCGTCAGTCTAGAGGGAAAAACAGCAGGGCGTTACACGCCTTATTAGGACTTACACGGAACCCTAATGGTGCCATTTTTGATACGGTACGGGTCTTGATTCTTGTTAAAGAAGTCGCAAATTCATGATTAGAACAACCCACTACGGACTCACCCTCACCTTCCTTGCCAGTTTTGTAACCCCGGCAGTCGCAGAGCAGACGGATATCGTGGTGTCCGCAAGTCGTGCCGCGCAGACAAGCTTCGATGCCCCGGGCTCTGTCCAGACCATCAGTAGAGACGTTATCGAATCAAGCGGCCCACAAGTCAACATCAGCGAGGCGCTCGCCGGCGTCCCCGGACTGAATGCGGCCAATCGAAACAACTACTCTCAAGATCTCCAGCTGTCGATCCGAGGGTTTGGTTCACGCGCCCCGTTCGGCGTACGCGGTGTTCGGCTACTCATTGACGGACTACCGCAGACGTTACCCGATGGACAAGGACAGTCATCACAGTTTGCACTGACCTCGGCCGAGCGGATTGAGGTGCTCAAAGGTCCCATCTCCATTCTTTACGGAAATGCGGCAGGCGGTGTCGTACAGGTTTTCACACGCAGCCCCTCGGAAAAGCCAACACTGAACCTCTCGGCGATAGCGGGTAGCGATGGCCTCACACGCGGAAGCCTCCAGTTTTCAGAGCGTAAAGGCGCCTATGGTCTGATGGTCGATCTTGCCTCGCTCTCGAGCGATGGATTTCGCCAGTACAGCGCAGCAGAGCGTCTCCACCTCAACAGTAAACTCGATGTCAACCATGACTGGGGGAAGACTTCCTTTGTTCTCAATGTGCTCAAGAACGAATCCGAGGAGCCAGGGTCACTGCTGAAGTCGGAATTCGACAGCAACCCGAACCAAGCCGTTGCTGCAAACGTCGCGAATCGCTACGGCAAGACGTTTACGCAGGGTATGGCCGGCCTCGTGACCGAGCGACGACTCAACGCCGCGCAGACGATTGGTGCACGGTTGTACTTCGGCGAGCGTGCGCTTGACAACCCGCTGGCGGCGGCAAATTCGGCGACCGGATTCAGCATGATTGATCGACAGTTTTATGGTGTCGGAATCTCAAGCGGTCTCCAGACACAGGTCGGACAGATCCCGGTCCGGATCGCTGCAGGAATCGATGCAGACTGGATGGATGACACCCGAACAGCCCGCCGCAATACGGCTGGCACCCCAACGGGACCCCTCGGTCGCAACGAAGAAAACAAAGCCGATAACCTTGATGTCTACCTGCAATCAGACTGGCGGTTCGCCCCGCGCCTATCGGGTCTCTTGGGTGCCCGACTCACACAGGTGTCGCTTAGCGTAAAAGATCAGTTCTTAAGTGATGGCGACGGATCCGGCAGTCGAACGTATTCTGGCTTTTCTCCTGTCCTGGGACTCACACACCACGCCTCAGATGCCCTGAATATTTTTGTCCAGGCAGGAAGAGGCTTTGAGACGCCAACACTCAACGAGGTGCTGTACACCCCCAACGGAACCCGAACGCCACTCAACAAGTTCACAGGGGAAATCGCAGCCGCGCGGAGTGACCAGCTCGAGCTAGGGATGAAATGGCGTCCCCAGAGTTCAACCCGCGTGGATGCATCCTTCTTTCGCGCGAAGACACGGGATGACATTGCGCCCCTTTTCCTATCCCCCTCATCATCCACTTGGCAGAATATTGACTCCCTGCGCCAGGGGTTTGAGATCAACGGCATTACGCAGCTTCATCCCCAGTGGGTCGTGCGTGGTGCCGCAAGCTGGATAAGCGCCAAGGTCGACAAAGACTTCTCGGTGATCCAATCGGGAAGTCTAGCCCCTGTCGCCTCGGGCAATTTAATGCCAGGCGTTCCTGAGCATCGAGGGTTTCTTGAACTTGCCTGGCGATCCAAGCATTGGCGTTCTCAGGGGTATCGCTTGGGCACAGAGGCCGCGATTGAACTCCATGCGATTGGCCCAATGATGGCCAACTCAACCAATACCGCTCGGGTAAACGGGACTGAGCTCGCTCATCTGCGGGTGACCCACCAGTTCAAAATGGGCGAAGCAACAGTGAAGTTTTGGGGTCGCCTTGAAAACCTAACCAATGAAAAATATGTCGGCTCTGTGGTCGCCGACCAGGCGTTTCTTCGGTTTTACGAACCGGGCGCCCCACGAAACTGGCTCGTGGGGGCATCCGTTAGCCTGACGCTCTAATGGGCGTTAGGCAATCTCTTCGTAGAGCGGCAGTGTCAGAAATTCGGCGAACGCCTCTGAGGTCGACATCTCTTCAAAGATCTTTGCGGCGCGATCATATGTCGACGTCTCACCACCGACGACGGCCTTAACCTTCGCCAGTTCCTCGGGGACGAGCGCCCGAACCATCTCTGCCGTGATCTTTCGGCCGTCTTCGAGCGTGCCTTTCGGTGACCGAATCCACTGCCAGACCTGAGATCGGGAGATCTCAGCCGTTGCGGCATCTTCCATCAGATTGTGAATCGGAACGCATCCATTCCCAGCAAGCCAAGAACC
>JBDLRA010000128.1:0-2657 GCA_039800285.1 Pseudomonadota bacterium | reverse complement strand
CAGAATGATGTACTGGGCCACCTGGGTCCAGGTCACCGCCTTCATGCCACCCAGGAACGAGCCGACCAGAATGCCGGCCCGTCCCAAGAACACGCCCAGCTCAAAGGTCACGCCTGTCAGTCGGGTGGTGATCAGACCCACACCGTAGATCTGTGCCACCACATAGGTGAACGAACACAGAATCGCAATCGCCACACCGATGAATCGGGGCAGGTTACCGCCGTAGCGGGCGCCCAGAAAGTCGGGAATGGTGAACTGACCAAACTTACGCAGGAACGGTGCAAGGAATACGGCCACTAGAACGTAGCCACCGGTCCAGCCCATGATGAAGGCCAAGCCCGAGTAACCCTGCAGGTAAAGGCCACCGGCCATACCGATAAACGAAGCCGCAGACATCCAGTCGGCGCCCGTCGCCATCCCGTTAAATACAGCGGGAACGCGGCGGCCGGCGACGTAGTATTCGTCGGCGTCATTGGTGCGGCTCATGATACCGATACCGGCATAGAGCAACACCGTTGCGGCCAAGAACACGTAGCCCATCATGCTTCGCGACATGCCCATCTGCTCGGCAATGCCCAGCAGAATACAGAACACAATGAAGCCACCGGTATAAAAGCCGTAGACCTTTTTCAGTTGGCTGGTGAATGCCTTCTGAGATACGGCCGGAGCGGCAATAGGATTGTTAGAAGCCATGATTAGTCATCCTCCGCTTCGGCCACACCGAACTCTTTGTCCATCTGGTTCATCGATCGGGCGTAATACCAGATGATCAGAACGTAGACGACCAACGCGCCCTGGGCTCCAACCCAGAATGCAAATGGCCAGCCGAAAAAGTTAAACGATAATTCGCGGGCATAGAAACCCACGACATATGTGACAACGAACCAGATCGCCAGCAGGAATGCTGTCTTTCTTAGTGTCGCTGACCAGTACTGCTGGTGCTTTTCAGTTAGTTGCATCAAAGTCCTCCTAAAGGAAGTGTTTTACATCTTCTACGACTTGTCCCGTCGTTTGTTCCAATCAATTCTGTTCGCCTGAAATTGAAATCACTTTCTGTACTGAGCGAAAGGGTCCTCAACACCGGCCTGAACCCCCGTTTCGCGCTGAATCTGTGCGGCGAGCTGGGGTTCAAATTTGTGTAGTTTGCGAATAAGCTTGATGCACGCTTTTTCATCGCCCAAGCGGTGATGAAGGCCAGCGAGTTGGTAGTAACCGTAGGGGCCCATCGGCTGAAGGTCGATCGTGCGTTCAAGCGCAGCCTTCGCCTCCTCGGGGCGGTTCAAGGCAATGAGCGATAGCGCCCGACCGTAGTGAGCCCTGTCCATTTTGTCGTGGAAACGAATCGCCATATCGAAGCAGCGCAGGGCCTCTTCGTGGTCCTCCCGCTTCTGAATGAGAAATCCGAGGTTGAACCAAGCAGCGGAGTAATCAGGCTCGACTTCGATCGCTTTGCGAAGCAGGGCTTCTGCCTCGAGGCCACGCTTGAGTTCGGCCATACAAGTGGCCGCAGTCGTTAACGGCAAGGCAGCTTTTCGGGGTCTTGCCTCCGCAACGCGAATCCAATAGTCGGCAGCGATCTCGAATTTTTTGAACAGCATGGCCCAATTGGCAACTTGGGTGCTGTAAATGGCGTTCAGTGCCCCGATCATGCTAGGCCGCCTGTTCCAGCATCATGCTGAATTTTGTGTAGGAGAGAAATAGCCAGATCCAGAACAGGAGCATCAAGGCGACCACAGGAACGTGCTTGTCCGCGACCTTGGATGGAGTAATGAAACGGGTTGCTCTTACAACGGGGAAGGTGACGAGACGGAACATCTTGTAGACCGCATTGGCCTCGTGTTTTCCGAAACTCAAGGCGTAGACGATGCCCTGGCCGAGCAGCAGTAAGCCGGCGAATTCGGCGAGTCCTTTAAGGACGACCACGACACTCAGCAATATTGTCCCCTTCAGCTTTTACAGCATCCACTTCCGGGCTTTGATCCCCAAATCCAGAGGTGGTCTAATTGTTGTTAGGGCGCACAATACTGTGCAAATTACGAGATGTCTACTCAGGGAAACAACCGTGTCTGACGCACTGCAGCAAGATCTCACCGAGCTCTCCATGAACACCCGGGTCGGGAAATTGATCCGGAAGTCTCCCTTGGTCTGCTTGCCTTCGACCCCCCTTCAGCAGGTCTTCGAGGCGATGGAGCGCGAGAAGGCAGGATCCATGCTGGTGGCAGACGAGTCGGGTGGTGTCCAGGGCATTCTGACGCGCTACGACCTGATCAAGAGAATCATCCTTCCTGGGCTTCCCCTGACCACCCCTATTGGACAAGTGATGAGTACGGGGGTCAGGACCATCGATGCCGATAGCGGGGTCTTGGAGGCAACCCTGATGATGGCTCGGTACAAGGTGCGCCATCTTCCCGTGCTGCACCATGGGTTTCTGGTGGGGTTGGTCTCGGAGCGGGATCTATTCAACTTTCAGCGCTCGAGCCTTCGGATCCTGTCGTCCACCATCGAGCAGGCCGAGTCGCTGGATGATTTAAGGCTGTGCACGTCTGAGGTCCTGTCCATGGCCCGCCGCCTATTGGGCCAGGGCGTGGCTGCCACGTCACTTGCCCGACTGGTCAGTCACTTAAATGATGCGTTGACTCGGCGGGTGATCATGATCA
>JBDLRA010000127.1:0-7176 GCA_039800285.1 Pseudomonadota bacterium | reverse complement strand
GTGACCCCTGCCGTGTGAAGGCAGTGCTCTACCGCTGAGCTACGCGTCCGATAGGGGGTGACAAGTTTTAAAGTTTAGCAGTTTTGCTCGAGTCCAATCCTGCTGATTCCAACTTTCCCCGGCCCGCTAGCGGGCAATTACGTATCCCAGAAGCCCAGATCTAGAGCGTTTACTATTCTGGGTCCCGAGTCCTTCATTGGAGGCTTTTATTCATTCAGACCAGTTTCCGCCAGAGGATGAGGCGTGGCGATCTCGGCTTCAAGGCTTAGATCCCAAACGCTATGCGGCTACTCGGAATCACCTGAACGGCGCGGTGTCTCGGATTTCGCCCTATTTGACGCACGGCTTTATAAGTCTTGGCGACGCGGTAAACGAGATCCGACACCGAAACCGCCTCAATCGTGACGACAAGCTTTTTGCGGAGTTTGCGTGGAGAGCATTTTTTCATCATGTTTGGACTAACAAAGACGAAGCGATATTCCAGGATCTTCGTCCTGCAATAGCAAATGTAAGTTATGCCATGGAATTGCCCGCTGATATACGGGAGGGGCGGACTGGTATTCCCGCAATTGACCTGGCGGTATCGTCTCTGTATTCAGCCGGATATCTTCATAACCATGCTCGCATGTGGCTTGCGAGTTACATCGTTCATTTAAGACACGTGCATTGGAAGGCTGGAGCCGATTGGATGTACAGCCATTTGCTTGATGGCGATCTCGCGTCTAACCACCTCTCGTGGCAGTGGGTGGCGGGTACTTTTAGTACAAAGCCGTACCTGTTCAATGCTGAGAATGTCTCCAAGTACGCTCCAGCGGAGTGGGGTTGCCAGAAGACGCCGCTTGATACGTCCTATGAGTCGCTTGAGCAAATGGCGTTTGGGGCTGGCGAATCCGATCGTGAGGCATTTCTTAAACTCGCGAACTATTCCCAGCAGAAAAGGCCTGCACTTGAAGAGCCAGTGCTCTACGACAGTCCGCCGGTCTCAATGTTGGCCGGGCTTTCTTGCCCAGTGTTCGGTGCGACTCGCATGAATCTGGGGGAAAGCGATATCGTTGAGTTTGTGCACCCATGGAGCTTACGTGCTGACTCATTGGTTGCAGGGTTTGAGATTCAGGGGCCCTATCGCCTGGGGGTAATTCATCTGCCATGGCATGCGCGATGGCCATGGAGTTATCGCCGTTGGCAGTTTGTTCTGAGTCGAATGGGGTCGTTATGTGACGCGATATTTGTTGGCAATGCCCATATCCTTACGGGTTTAGTGCCAACAAATAAAAAGTATTACGTCGTGACTGATCTTGGCGCACGCCAGACTCAAGACGCACTCGCCCCTCTCAATCCGCGGGTTCTTAAACCAGATCCGTTATTCGCGGAACCCGAATTTTTCTGTCAGTCTTTTTCAAAGTATTTTCGCGCCGTAACAGAGAGCAAGCGCACTTGAGTTGAACGCTGCGTCATGCTGTCCTCTGAATATTCAGAAGCGCCGTGTCTAGACAAGTGTTTTTACTGTCGGGTCACTTAAGCCCGAGCAGTCGCTCCGCATTCTTAAAGGCAATTTTCTCTGCGGTGTCTCTGGGTAGCCTCGCCAGGAAGTACTGCCGAAGTTCAAGAATCATGTCGTCATACAGGTGATCAAGTCCGCAACAGGGGTCTGTTCCGAGTAGAAAGCGGTCTACATTTCGAAGAATGACAGGCTCGAAGCGAGGGGAAATCCCCTCGGCATTGAAAATCCTGGCGACTTTATGGACTGGTCCACCTGCTGAGATCTCACAGAAAAGATTCGGATGCTGATCAAAAAGCCGTTGAACTGTCTCTGCTCCAGAATAGGGGAGGCAGTGTGAGAGGATTACCTTTGTCTTTGGGAAGGTGCGAAGCTGCTCAGACAGCTCGTTAAGCGTATCAAGATCACCTTCGAGATGTAACTGAATGAATTTTTCATAACGATTCGTAATCTCAAACATCCTGTGAATGACCGGGCTCTTGAGCGAGATCTTGCGTGCAAATCGTTCGTTTCTTGGGCCGTGCGAGCGACGGTTGTTTCCGTGAATCTCCCCGAAGCCGTAGGCTTTTCCAGATTGAAACTCTCTCTCTGCCTGCTCAAAAAGCTTGACGAAATCCGGATCCTGATCGTTATTAAGTCCTTCGGCACCCTTTTGAAAAAAGACTTTTCCAAATTCTTTCTGCCCGAGCGTTCTAATGTGTCTATCGCCGAGTAAGGAGGTTACCGCCTCGTCATCGTCAAAAACGCTTCCGCCGACCCCGCCGCCCCATTTCACACCGTTTCGATCCATCAGCTCTTTGTAAAAGACTGGTCGCTTTCCAAAAAGATGCATGTGCAGATCAGCAACGGGTAACGCTTTCGCAAATTCCGCTTGATCTGTGGGCGATGCATCCGCCCGGGTGGCAGCGGTCAGAACCATGACAGTGATTAGAGTGGCTTTGTAAAGCTGTTTAAGAATTGGCATGATGGGCTCGATGTTATCGCTTTGTCTCGTAGGGTGTTGTTCGTTTTGCCTCGAGCGTGTATCCGGTCACCGCCATGCCGGTATCAACCCGGGCATCTCGGAGAATGCCTTCGACCCAGACGGTCTCCATGGTTTCAATACGTTTTACTGGTTTCTCAAATTTCACCAAAATGATCTGATTGGCCGGAGGTGGCGGCGTATGAATACATGCTCCAAAGTAGGGTACAAGAAGAAACTCTAAGACCTTGTCTCGGTTTGATTCTAAAGCGACGACATACCCTGCGATTCGGATTGGCTTATTTAAGTGTGACGTCTCGATAGGCGCCTCATCCCATTTCTTTCTGAGCCTTTGCATTGCTGCGTCTGCCTGCTCGGAGCCGTCAACAAGAAAGCCCAATTTGCTTAGGGCAGCCATCTGCGCCTTTACCTCGCTAAACCATTTCTTCGGAATAAGGTCATCCCATATGACTTCCGTATATTTTGGTGTTGGCTGTGCCGCGACCGTCAGGGGCCATATATACGGTACGAGTGCGAGTAGGATCGTCGAAAGAATTGAAGCGACCGGGGTGGGTGTGGTTGTCATACTGTTGGTGGATGTAGTCCGTCGTGGAGTGAGTAGCGAAAGGCGCGCCATGCGGGGATGAGACTGATTAGGATCGAGAGCCCCATCAGACTTGCGAGTGCCCACCAGCCCTCGGGATCCGGCAAGCGTGGCAGCATAATTACACCGAATTGATTTCTTATCCAGTCACCAGCCCCGATGACTGTGACCTGTAGCAATATCCATCCGAGAATTAGTCCAGCAGCGCAGATCAACAGCGATTCGAGCACGATGAGCAGTGATAGCTGTAAAGGCTGCAGGCCAAGTGCCCGAAAGATTGCGAGTTCTTTTCGTCGGGAGCTCAGTGCAATTAATAATGTTGCAGCCACGCCCAATAGAGTGCTTACGACAACTAACCAGCCAATGAAGCGGAAGGTGTCTTCAAGGGTGCCGATCACCTGCCATAACTCATCCAGTGTTACGCCCGGAAGGATCACCATGAGTTTCCCGTTATCAAGCCCCTCAATTGATCGCTTTGCTGAAAAGATCTGGGTGCGCGACTGAAGGCCCACGAGAACAGCGGTGATCTGAGACGGCTGCAATAACGCTGGGTCGAGCTTGTTTAGGTCAAAAGCCTCCGTTTGTCGTGGCTTACTTCCGAACTCCCAACCGATATGAATCGCCTGGAATCCCGCAAGCGAGATGAACACCGCAGTGTCGGCTGGTGTGCCTGTTTTCCGAAGAATGCCGGTAATACGGAAAGGACGATCGGAGTGATCTTGCGCAAGTCCATCCCCTTTCCCGTGAGTCAGTGCGATGTTGTCTCCGACGTTGTGACCAAGGCGCTTTGCTACGTCAGCGCCTAAGACCGCGTCAAACACATGGCTGAAGGCTTGGCCATCCAAAAACTCAAGGCCGCTTTTTCCGCCTGTTTTTGAAAAATACTGGGGAGTCGTTCCGATAACAGGGTACCCACGGTAGCTGTCCCCTAATTGAAGGGGAACGGCCCAGGCAACAGACGCAAATTTGTTGATCTCGTCGAGCTGGCCAAAGGACATGTTTCGCACTGGCTTTCCAAGATGGAAAACGGAATACAGCATCAGTTCAGTGCTGCTGCCTCTTGCACCGACAATGATATCGACCCCCGACACTGCGTTCGAAAAACTTGCTCGAGCATCCTGTCGGATCTGTGCAACCGCCAAGACGAGAAAGACGGCAACGCCGATTGCACTGACAACTAAGGTTAGGGGGCCGCGACGCGACCAGGCGCTTTTTAAGGCGAGGGCTATCCAGACATTCATAGCTTCAGGACTCCATCGAAGCGCCCAGTCAGGCGAGAGTCATGACTAACCATGATCAGTGTCGCTTGGGTCGCGCGGACTTGCTCGATGAGTAAAGACAGAAAATCGTCTTGATTCTGCTCATCCAGTGCCGAGGTGGGTTCGTCGGCAATCACAAGGGAAGGATTGCCAATCAGGGCTCGTGCTGCTGCCACGCGTTGTTGTTGGCCTACCGACAACTGGTGTGCGGGGCGGTCTCGGATGTCCCGTGAAAGCCCCAGTGCATCGAGTAATCGATGGGCTTCCTGGGCCATCGTTAACGGACTTAGTTTTTGGCGACGTTTCGATGAGAGCCGCAGGGGCAGAAGAATGTTGTCGGTAACGGTAAGGAAGGGCAGAAGATTGAACATCTGGAAGATCACCCCCATCTCATCGCGCCGAAACGCATCCTTTTGTGCCGGACCGAGTGCCGTCAGGTCTTGCCCTAGAACGTGAAGACGGCCCTCGATGGGAGACAACACACCAGTGATCAGGCCGAGCAAGGTCGTCTTTCCGCTCCCCGATGGCCCTTGAATCAGCATGGTGCACCCCCGCCGAATCTTAACGGAGTCAATTGACAGCATGACAGGCCCGCCTGGCCATCTGTAGCGCAGTCGCTCTATTTCTACTGCGGATTCTTGTTCGTGCTGCTTCATCGTTTCGAGGTGTATTTCACTGGATAGTCAGGAGACGATTGTTTCGCTTTAGGCTTACCCCGCGCTGTGTGGTCGGCGTGACCAGCTGACTCCGTATCTCGTGTAACCGCGGATAGTCGGTAAGAAGTCTTGCTTCAATCTGTTTTAGTAACTCAGGTTTTTCGCAGTCGAATCCGAATCGATACTCCAGGTCGCTATGGCCAGCGTTGACACGACCCGCAAACATGGATGATTTGGCCTCTGGTGATCGCGCCGTGCACTGAGCCTCGCCATTCGGGCGAAAGAGTACAGAAGTGTCCTCAAGGCGCTGACGTAATCGCTCCAGACTTTTCTTCTGAGCGTCTGTTTTCGGTAAGTGTTCAAATCCGAGAAGGTTGTCCATGGGGGTGCGAAAGACGCCCCGAACCTGACCGTCTTGAATCGTGACTTCTAGCTCCGCTTTACCGTGGGCATGGGGTTGGTGGGGCGCGGCAACCAGCTCGGTGGTCGGCAACCCTGATAGAGCGATGAAGATCAGAAAAGCACTTGGTCTCATGAACGCCTCCTAAAAAAGATAGGCTAGCAAACCTGTCAAGAGGGTTGCCCTAAAGTGGTCTGAACGCCCTGGTGAAGATAAACTGAGAGGCTATGTCAAATCCATCTGCTATCCGCACCCGTTTTGCGCCCAGTCCCACAGGCTATCTCCATGTGGGGGGCGCCCGCACCGCTCTTTATTGCTGGGCCTTTGCCCGACACCACGGCGGGCAGTTCATTTTGCGTATCGAGGACACTGATCTTGAGCGTTCCACGCCCGAAGCGGTGAAGGCGATTCTGGACGGGATGACCTGGCTGGGTCTCGAGCCCGATGAGGGGCCGTTTTATCAGATGGCTCGAATGGATCGCTACCGCGAGGTGATCGCTCAGATGCTGGCCAATGGCACGGCCTATCATTGTTACGCCACTCCCGAGGAGCTTGACGCCATGCGCGAAGAGCAACGCGCAAAGGGATTAAAGCCCCGTTACGACGGTCGGTGGCGGCCAGAGAACGTTGCACTTAAGAAACTGGTGCCTCCGACGGGGATTAACCCCGTGGTTCGATTCCGCAATCCAGAGACTGGAGCGGTCAGCTGGGAAGATGGCGTGAAGGGGCGCATTACCATCTCAAATACTGAGTTGGATGACCTGATCATTGCTCGCGGGGATGGCACGCCAACGTATAACTTCTGTGTGGTAGTCGATGACTGGGATATGCGGATCAGTCACGTGATTCGTGGGGATGACCATATCAACAACACGCCACGGCAGATCAATATCCTGAAGGCACTGGGGGCAGCCGTTCCTGAGTATGCCCACCTGCCGATGATTCATGGACCCGATGGAGAGAAGCTGTCCAAGCGCCACGGTGCGGTGTCCGTGATGCAGTATCACGAAGACGGTTACCTGCCCGAGGCGCTTTTAAATTACCTGGCAAGACTCGGATGGAGCCATGGCGACGACGAGATCTTCTCGCTGGACCAGCTCAAGGAATGGTTCACCCTGGAGCACTGCAGTAAGTCAGCGGCCCAGTTTGATTTTGAGAAGCTGAAATGGCTGAATAACCACTATCTGCGGCAAATGTCGGGCGCGCTGCTTGCGCAGAAAATTGCGGGTCGGGTTCGAGAGGAGGGCTTTTCTCTCTCTCAAGGGCCGGATCTTTCTCAGGTCTGTGACTTGTTAAAAGACCGCGCAAATACATTAAATGAACTGGCAGAAGAGGTGGCCATGTTCTATATCGAGCCGCCTGCTCAGTCCGACGCGCTCACGGAAAAGATGCAACCCGGCGTTGCGCAGGCCTTATCGGCCTTCCTTGGCGGGCTTCCCGCGAGCTGGGATGCTGGCGCTTTGTCGGGCGCTATGAAGGCAACGCTTGCCGCTTCAGGTCTGAAAATGCCGCAGTTGGCGATGCCCCTTCGACTCATGCTGATGGGACGAACCGATACGCCATCGATCGATAAGGTCATGGCGGTCCTTGGCCGAGAGACGGTTGAGACCCGGATTCGGGAACGGCTTAAGTCATACCTCTAGGTCAGGCTACACTTCAGCTATGTCTGGAAACACCTTCGGCCACCTATTTACAGTAACCTCCTTTGGGGAGTCCCACGGTCCCGCCATCGGGTGCGTTGTTGACGGCTGTCCTCCTGGATTGGCGCTGACTGAGTCCGATATTCAGATCGAGCTCG
>JBDLRA010000126.1:0-9071 GCA_039800285.1 Pseudomonadota bacterium | reverse complement strand
GCTCAAAGCCACCGAGCTTGCCCATGCCGACAATCATCATGTCCTGTGGTCTGCCGCTGGCGTCTCGGGGAATGCCGTGCTGGGCAACGGCAGCGGTCATCGCCGCACGATAGGCCGCATGAATCGTGATGTCGGCAAGCGCCGAAATGCTGGTCAGCGTCTCATGCAGATCAGCCGCGCGAGAGCAGTCGCGGGCCATGATGGCCAGTACGGCGCTGTTTCGAAACTGTCGGAGGGCCTGGGCGACGCGATCCAGTGTCTCCGGGGTCGGTGTCTGCGCATCAGGCCAGACCCGCGAGAAATGTTCTAGTAGGACCTGGCCTGTGATCGGCTGGTCGATCGCCAGGGCGTGATCCTGTGCCAGAACCCTCGGCAGCATGCGTCTGGCAAAGTCCGATAGCTGCCAGGCGGCCTCGTAGCCGTTGACAGGGCATTGGTCGTCGTCACGCCGTGCAGGGGTTGTCATGGTGTGATTCTAGAACTCCAACGGTCTGCGTGGATGCGCAGGTGATCCAACCATAGGTCCTGTGCAAGAATCCTGACCATGACCCTAGAAGTGCTTGGCCGCTATCAGCCCTTGACACGCCGTCTGGTTCGCCTAGCGGCCTGGATTGCGGCTGTGCTGGTCGCCATTTTCTTAGTCGGTCTTTTAGTGATTCGTTTTTATGTCTGGCCATCGCTGGCCCAGTGGGAAAGTCAGGCACGGGCGGAGATTGCGGCGGTCTTTCAAGAGAAAGGACTGACCTTTGCCGCGGGGGAGATCTCCGCTGACTGGGCTTCCTGGTGGCGTCCTCTTCTGGTGGTTGATGGGTTGTCTGTGAGCGATGCCCAGGGGCATCGTGTGCTCTCCATTGGCGAGATTCGCGCCACGATGGGTCCGCGTTCGATGACGATGCTCTGGCATTGGCAGCCGATTTTTTCAGAGATCGCACTTCAAGATCTGACCGTGTTTGCCCAGCGGAGTGCGTCTGGTCAGCTTGAGATTGCTGGATTTTCTGTTGGGGACGGCCAGGCCGATAGCGCGGGGTTTGACTGGCTTTTGCGCCAGGGGCGGGTTCGGATTGATGGCGGCGAGATCCTCTGGCGCGACGTTTTGCGCGACAAATCGACACGGCTGCGAGACCTGACCTTTGCGATGACCAACCTCGGCATCTCACATGCCTGGGCACTTCGCGCGACACCGCCGACTTCGCTCGGAGAAGGCTTTGTTCTACAGGCCAATTTTCGCCACTCTTTATTTGATGCGCCATCGAATCTGGCCCAGTGGGTTGGCGAGGCCTTCGTTCAGTTTGATCGCGTCGATCTTGCGACCTTATTTGAATTCGTGCACCTTCCCCCAGATGCGCCGTTGACGGTGAAAACAGGTCAGGGGGCACTTCGCGCATGGTTTGCATTGGATCGGTCCTCGCTTGAGGATCTGACCGCGGATCTTGATCTAACCGATGCCTCACTGCGCTGGGGAAAGTCTCGTGACACCTTAACCCTGCAGCGGCTTACTGGTCGGGTGGAGACGGCGATCTCTGCAAGTCGCCAGGTCGTGCGATTAAAAGATCTGCAGCTGCAGTCGAAGCAGCTCGAGACGCCGTTGTCGATCCCGAGTGCCCAGTTGGTGGTTCGTCAGTCGAATAACGGAGAAGATTCTGAGACAGACCTCTCTGCGACAGTGATTGATCTTGCGTCGGCCATGTGGCTGGCAGAGCACCTTCCGCTTCCTGCTGACTGGCGTCGTCATTTGACGGCGCTTGCGCCAAAGGGTCGACTGAATAACCTGATGTTGAAGTGGCGCGAGACGCCTGATGCCACGACCGGTTTTGAACTGGAGTCTGGTTTTGTTGGCCTATCACTCGCTGAAGGCGCGACCCGTCCTGGGTTTACATCGTTATCAGGAAAAGTGAAGGCGAAAGAAGATGGCGGTGAACTGACGCTCGCCGGCGAGTCTGGTGCGCTGACTTTTCCGAGAGTCTTTGCGGATCCTCGGCTGCCCTTTGATCGACTCGATGGGCAGATGACCTGGACATCTAAGAACGTTCTCGGGGCAGATCAGACGGCAACCCGACCCGAGGTCGCTGTTCAGATTAAGCGGCTTGCGGTCTCTAATCCCGATCTGGCGTTAGAGGTCTCTGGGTCGGTCCGTTGGCCTGGGGAGGGGCTGGGCGAGGTCGATCTTTCGGGCAAGGTCTCACGCGCAGAAATCAAACAGGTTCATCGCTATGTGCCGTTATCGGCGAGCGCCGATACGCGACAGTGGCTTCGGGATTCGTTGTTATCGGCATCTTCTGTGACCGCAACTTTTTCTCTTGCAGGGCCGCTTTCGGCGTTTCCGTTTCGCGATCCGTCTCAAGGGCGGTTTCTGGTGACCGCAGAAACCACGGGTGCGAGCATGCGTCCTGCACCGGGATGGCCTGTCATTTCCAATATTCAATCAACAGTTGAGTTTGATCGTCAGGCATTTCGTCTTACCGCGACTCGGGGCAAGATGGGGGAGATGTCGCTTGGAGAGACCAAGGCGACCATTGCGGATTTGGAGGCAAGTCGTCCGATTCTTGAAGTGGATGGTCCCCTCACTGGCGATCTGCAGCGTCTGGTGGACCTGGTGAACCGATCGCCTGTGCAGGCATCACTGGGAGGCCTGACCACCGACGCAAGAGGCAAAGGTGCTGCAACGCTTGCGCTGGGTCTGCGGATCGATCTGGACAACACGGATCGATCCACCATGGCCGGTCGTCTCACGCTCGCAAAGGGTGCGCTGCGACTCACACCGGAGCTTCCAGACGTGACCGTGAATGCGGCGGAGTTTCAGTTCACACACGATGGACTGCAGAAGGCGTCGCTGCAGGGTCAGGCGCTTGGGGGGCCGATGCGTTTAACGAGCCGTCCGTCAGCTACGCCAGGGCAGACCGCCTTGGCGATTGAAGGGCAGGTTTCTTCGGGCGGGCTTCAGCTCTGGCTCGACCAGGTCACGGGTGTGTCATTTAAAGACAGTATCACTGGCGGAACGAGTTATCAGCTGTCCGTGGACAGTCTGCGGGGCGTAACCCAGGCACGGCTTCGAACCAATCTCGTGGGGCTTGGGCTTGATGCCTTCGGACCTTTGAAAAAGCGTGCGCGTGATGACTGGGCACTTCGTGTCGATTTTCTGCAGAGCGAGCCGCAGCAAAACGGGCTGCGTCAGCAGACCTGGATGGTGGCAAGCAACCAGGACAAGATCAATGCGCGAATTCTGCGAACACCGATCAATGCAAGAGAGTCGGCGATCGACATCACGGCCCGCGATGTTGCGGGCCAGCTTCGGTGGCGACCAGGGGAATCAAAGGCACGCGATGGCAAGTCGCTGAAAGGACATGGACTGTTATCGGCCAAGCTCTCGCGGTTGTGGCTAGAAAAGTCGGAGCAGGATGATTCGCCTTCAACCGAGACGCAGACCAACGCCATCGCACAGGATTGGCCGAATCTCGAACTCGTGATTGACGATTTTCGTGTAGGTGAACGTCAGTGGGGCAAGCTTGAGATCTCCGCATCGCCGTCGACAGCGACCCGAAGCTGGGAGGTGCAGCGATTCAGTCTGGTCAATCCGGATGCCAGTCTAACGGGCCAGGGGCAGTGGGCGATGCTGCCGCCTGTCAAAGGCCAGCGTCGTTCAAAAACCGCATTGGATGTCGTTCTTGAATTGAACAACGGCGGCGCGTTGCTGACCCGTTCTGGTTACCCCAACGTGGTCCGGGACACCGCCGGAAAAATTACGGGGAAACTCAACTGGCCGGGATCGCCGCTCGAGTTTTCGGGTGCGGTCTTAAACGGTGATCTGGCCTTAGATCTGCGCGGTGGACGGTTCTTAAAGGCAGAGCCTGGCATTGCGCGACTGATTGGCGTCTTGAATCTGCAGTCACTACCTAGCCGTATCAAACTGGATTTTCGTGACGTGTTTTCCGAAGGATTTACCTATGACCAGATTCGTGGTGATCTGAACTTCGCGAACGGACTGGCGAGCACCCAAAACCTCCGCATCATCGGCGTTCAGGCCTCGGTCATCCTAGAGGGTTCTGCAGACATTAATCGTGAGACGCAGGATCTGCGGGTGCTGGTGCTGCCCGAGGTTAATGCGGGTCTCGCATCGCTGGGCTATGCGGCCTTGGTGAACCCAGCAGTCGGGCTTGGTGCTTTTATTGCGCAGTTTATTTTGCGCAACCCTATTCGAGAGCTGTTGTCTTACGAGTATCGCGTGACCGGCACTTGGAGTGATCCGGTGGTGCAGTCGGTCAAGCGGGAGATGCGTTCTGATATTCCGGAGATGAAATCCCAATGACATCCACTACCGTTGCTGCGATTCAGATGGTCAGTACGCCTCGTGTCGAGGAGAATCTTGAGCGCATGGCCCATTGGGTTGCAGAGGCCGCCTCAAAGGGGGCCGAGCTTGTGCTGCTTCCGGAGTATTTCTGCCTGATGGGTGCTGAACAGGACAAGGTCCGTTATCGCGAACCTTTTGGGCTGACCGATCGGTCGCCTATTCAGCGCGCCTTGTCGGATGTGGCCGCACGGCATGGGCTCTGGCTCATCGGAGGCACTGTTCCTTTGGTTGCCGACGCGCCAGATCGCGTCCGTAACACGGTGTTGGTCTTTGACCCGCAGGGCGAAATCCGAGCGCGATACGACAAGATTCACTTGTTTGCCTTTCAAAAAGGCAGTGAGTCTTACGACGAGGCGAAAACCATTGAGCCCGGGTCGCAGCCAGTGGTCTGCGAGACCCCTGCGGGACGGACGGGGCTTTCCGTTTGCTATGACCTGCGGTTTCCCGAGCTCTATCGCGCCATGCTGCCGCTTGATCTGATTCTCATGCCAGCGGCGTTCACCTACACCACGGGTAAGGCGCATTGGGAGCTATTGCTTCGGTCCCGAGCGGTGGAGAATCAGTGTTATCTCTTGGCCAGTGCCCAAGGGGGCACTCATGAGAATGGTCGCCGTACCTGGGGCCACAGCATGCTGGTCGATCCGTGGGGCGAGGTCATCTCCGTTTTGCCAGAGGGAGAAGGCCTGGTCATCGGCAAGGTTGATCAGAACCGAATGGCAGAGATTCGCCTAAACTTACCCGCACTTCGACACCGCGTTATTGGTGAGAACTCATTTAACGAAAGTCCGTCATGAAACCAGCTGATGCAGCGATTGCCTCCTTGTCCACGGCCCACGAGCTGTTACTCACCCCGTATGGTCTGAACGAACATCATCTGCATCAGGCCCTGGGAGAGATCTTCTCCCATCGCGTGGACTACGCAGACTTATATTTTCAGTACACCCGTTCCGAGGCCTGGAGCCTTGATGAAGGGATTGTGAAGAGCGGCAGCTTTTCGATTGACCAAGGCGTGGGCGTTCGTGCTGTCAGCGGTGAGAAGACAGCCTTTGCTTATTCTGATGTGCTGAGCCCAGAGGCGCTTCATGAGGCGGCGGTGACCACGCGCGCGATCGCACGTGCAGGGCGCTCTGCCAAGACAGCGGTCAACAAACGCCCGGCACTAGCAGTGCCCCCGAAGATTCTCTACGGTGATCAAGATCCCCTTGCCGCATTGACGGCACAAGAAAAGGTGGACCTATTGGGGCGTGTTGAGGCAATGGCGCGCAAGAAAGACCCGCGCATCATTCAGGTGATGGCCTCGCTTGCTGGCGAGTATGACGTGGTGATGGTTCTGCGAAGTGATGGCGTGATGGCGGCTGATATTCGCCCGCTGGTTCGTTTGTCGGTCACAGTGATTGCTGAGCACAAGGGTCGCCGTGAGCAGGGCTCGAGTGGCGGCGGTGGTCGCCAGAACCTCAAGATGTTCAACGACACACTGATTGCCCATTATGTAGACGAGGCCGTGCGTCAGGCGCTGATTAATCTGGAGTCACGGCCTGCGCCTGCAGGCACCATGCCCGTGGTCTTGGGTCCTGGCTGGCCTGGCGTGTTGTTGCACGAAGCAGTCGGACACGGTCTCGAGGGAGATTTCAATCGCAAGGGGTCGTCCGCCTTTTCGGGCCGTATTGGTCAGCAGGTTGCCGCCAAAGGTGTCACCGTGGTGGACGATGGCACGTTGACCGATCGTCGAGGTTCACTCAATGTTGACGACGAGGGTCAGCCCACGCAGTGCAATGTGCTGATCGAAGACGGCATCCTTCGCGGTTACATCCAGGACTCTCTGAATGCGCGACTGATGAAAGTGAAGCCGACGGGGAATGGGCGACGCGAGTCTTACGCCCATCTGCCCATGCCGCGCATGACCAACACCTATATGTTGGCTGGCCGTGACGACCCGAAAGAGATCGTCGCCTCGCTGGATCGTGGCCTGTATGCGGTGAACTTTGGTGGAGGCCAGGTGGATATTACGAGTGGCAAGTTTGTCTTTTCGGCATCTGAAGCCTATTGGGTCGAGAACGGCAAGATTCAGTATCCGGTCAAGGGGGCCACGATTATTGGGAACGGTCCCGATGCACTGACTCGGGTCACGATGGTCGGCAATGACCTTGCGCTCGATGACGGCGTAGGGACCTGTGGCAAGGAAGGGCAGAGCGTTCCCGTGGGTGTTGGACAGCCCACGCTGCGGATCGAAGCCTTGACGGTAGGCGGTACCGGCTAAAATAGCCGGATATGAATACACCTCTGCACACGAAACCCCTCTCTAAAACTGACGACCTTCGGGTCCGCGAGATCCGGGAACTGGCGCCGCCGGTCCACCTGATTCGTGAGTTTCCGATCTCGAACGGCGCCGAAGAACTGGTCTCTGGCACACGTCAGGCGATCCATCGGATCCTGCACGGCATGGACGACCGTCTCCTGGTCATTATCGGGCCTTGCTCTATCCACGATCCTGCTGCCGCGATTGAATATGCGAACCGGCTTGCTAAAGAGCGCGCGCGATTGTCCGCGGATCTCGAGATTGTGATGCGGGTCTATTTTGAAAAGCCGCGTACAACAGTGGGCTGGAAAGGATTGATTAACGATCCAAAGCTCGACAACACCTACGACATCAACCTGGGCCTGCGCACGGCGCGCAAACTCTTGCTCGAGATAAACGATCTGGGCCTGCCCGCAGGAACAGAGTTTCTTGACATGATCTCGCCGCAGTATGTTGCGGATCTGGTGTCGTGGGGCGCAATCGGTGCGCGCACGACGGAGTCTCAGGTTCACCGTGAGCTTGCCTCAGGACTCTCCTGTCCCGTTGGATTTAAAAATGGCACGGATGGAAACCTTCGGATTGCACTGGATGCAATCAAGGCAGCAGCTCATCCACACTCATTCCTCTCGGTAACCAAAGGCGGTGTTTCAGCGATCGTCTCAACTGGAGGGAATGAGGACTGCCATGTGATTCTGCGTGGCGGTAAGGCACCGAACTATGATGCCGCCAGTGTTGATGCGGCCTGCAAGGAGTCCGCTGCAGCCAATATTGCCTGCCGTCTGATGATCGACATGAGTCATGCCAATAGCAGCAAAAAACCTGAGAACCAGTTACCCGTCTCCGAGAACATCGCGGCGCAGGTGGCGGGGGGCGATTCACGCATTTTTGGTGTGATGGTCGAAAGTCATCTGATTGGTGGCCGTCAAGATCTGGTTCCGGGCAAGCCCTTGACCTATGGGCAGAGCATCACGGACGGCTGTATTGACTGGGAAGGTAGCCTGAAGATTCTTGAAAACCTGGCCCAGTCTGTGCGCCAACGTCGTCTCAAAGTGGCTGGAACGCCCAACAGTTAATCAGCAGGACTTCAGGATGATCAGGCGGGACCGTGACGGTCCCGCCGCCACAAGACATCTTGTCCGGGGCCACCGGACTCGTCGCTGCGATTCAACACGCGTGCGATGATGAATAAAAGATCCGAGCATCGATTCAGATAGTGTGCGAGGCTGTCGCGCAGCGCTGTCTGTGATTTGAGCGCGAGCACGCTTCTTTCTGCACGGCGAGCGACGGTGCGACAGACATGCGCAAGCGCTGAGGCTCGGCACCCCCCGGGCAGAATGAATTCTTGTAGTCGTGGTAGTGATGCATTGAGATCTGCGATCGCTTGATCCAGCATCGCAGTGCTCTCCGATCGGAGGAGTTCAAAGCCCGGCGTCGCGAGTTCGCCGCCAAGATCAAAAAGGTCGTGCTGAACCTCTGTTAACAGGCGACGAATGTGTTCGGGCAATGGCTCGGATAACAGCACGCCAAGGTTGCTATTCAGTTCATCAACGTCCCCTAAGGCATGGATGCGCAGGTCCGCCTTTGAGACGCGTGTCCCGTCCCCCAGGCCGGTCGTGCCGTCGTCGCCAGTTCGGGTGGTGATGGTGGAAAGTCGGTTCGCCATAAGGGTTTAACAGGGTGAGCATGAATTATGCGGGATGATTCCTCTAGAATCCCCTGAATCCTTATTGGCCTCGAACCCCGTCCACACCTTCTAAAAAACGCTATGAATGCCCCGCGTGAACTGACCCTAGGCGAGCTTCGTTTTGCAGATTTCACGCAGCCGATGGATCCATCACGACGCACGGCCGTTATCGATGCGTTGTCGCGGGTACTTCCAGCGGAAAATATTCTGAGCTCACCAGAGGCATTAAAGCCGTACGAATGCGACGGCCTTGCGGGGTATCGCCAGGTTCCGGCAGTCGTGGTATTGCCGACGCAGGAACATGAAGTGGTGGCGATCTTGAAAGTCGCCCATGCGCACGATGTGCCGGTGGT
Organism: Pseudomonadota bacterium; assembly: GCA_039800285.1. Lineage (GTDB taxonomy): Bacteria > Pseudomonadota > Gammaproteobacteria > Burkholderiales > Burkholderiaceae_A > Lacustribacter. The sequence goes on along the minus strand of JBDLRA010000126.1, from coordinate 393 downwards.
TGCGCGTGGGGCGGGCACGGGCCTCTCGGGGGGTGCCACACCGCATCGTGGCGGCATCGTGTTGTCGTTGGCGCGGTTCAATAAGATTCTGTCGATTGATCCGGTCGCTCGGATTGCACGGGTGCAGCCAGGGGTACGGAATGCGGCGATCTCTGAGGCGGCTGCGCCCCATCAGTTGTACTACGCGCCGGATCCCTCTTCTCAAATTGCCTGTTCTATTGGCGGTAACGTCGCTGAGAACTCAGGTGGTGTGCACTGCCTGAAGTATGGGCTGACGGTGCATAACGTGCTGCGAGTTCGCGGTATCACGATTGAAGGGGAGGTCTTAGAGCTTGGCTCCGAGGCGCTCGATGTCCCGGGGTTTGATCTGCTGTCCGTGTTGATCGGTTCAGA
>JBDLRA010000125.1:0-6279 GCA_039800285.1 Pseudomonadota bacterium | reverse complement strand
TCCAGAAAACCCACCATTGCTCATCACAAGAATCTGATCACCAGATCGTGCCTCTTGGCAGATCTTAGATACCAGGTCATCCATCTCTCGGCTCACCACCGTTCGCTCCTGAATGGGCGAGAGCGCCTGCTCGAGGTCCCAGTCGATTCCGCCCGCAAACGCAAACACCCGATCCGCCCCCGTCAGGCTGCCTGCAAGCTTGGCCGCCATCACCCCGAGTTTCATGGTGTTCGATCTCGGCTCAATCACTGCCAGAATTCGTCCTTTCATCGCGGCTCGCGTCATCTGATGGCGGAGTCCCGCCACCGTGGTCTCAATAGCAGTGGGATGGTGTGCAAAATCATCCAACACCCGAATACCGTTCACCTCGCCGCGCACCTGCATTCGCCGCTTGACGCCGAGAAAACGCGCGACACTCTCGCAGGCCTGCTCGGGCGCTACCCCGAAGGCGGTTGCTGCAGCAATTGCTGCAAGGACATTGCTGCGATTATGGGCACCGGTGAGTGGGCTTTCCACAATCCCAACAGGGCTGCCTGCACGACAGACCGAAAACCGATCCATCGATGCGACGCTTCCCTGATCAGCGCCTTTGGGCGCATCGCCAATCGACCAGTCTGCAGCATCATGAAATGACGCAACCGGCGTCCAGCTCCCTCGCGCCAATACGCGTGACAAGGCCGGTTCCTGGGCGTTTACAACAAGCTGCCCCTTTGACGGAAGCGTCCGGACCCAGTGGTGGAACTGTGTCTCAATCGCCGCGAGGTCCGCAAAGATATCTGCGTGATCAAACTCTAGGTTATTAAGAATCGCGATCTCAGCGCGGTAGTGCAGAAACTTTGACCGCTTATCGAAGAAGGCCGTGTCGTACTCATCCGCCTCAATCACAAACGGGGGGAGCGTCTCTGCACCATCGCGCCCAAGCGCTGAACTTAACCTTGCGGAGACGCCAAAGTTTTCGGGGACCCCACCGATCAGAAAGGATGGGGCAAGCCCTGCGTCCTCCAGCAACCAGGCCAGAATTGAACTGGTCGTGGTTTTGCCATGCGTTCCGGAAACCGCCAGCACGCGATGCTGACCCAGCAAGTGGTCTGCCAGCCATTGCGGCCCTGACACCATTGGCGCGCGCGCATTCAATAGCGCCTCGATCAAGGGCATGCGTCGACTCGCGACATTACCAACCACCCAGAGATCAGGCGCAAGCGATAACTGATCTTCCGAGAATCCTTCGATCAGTCGAATACCGGCCGCCTCGAGCTGCGTGCTCATCGGTGGATAGACATTCGCATCACAACCCGTGACCTGATGGCCGCGTGCACGCGCTAAGAGCGCGAGTCCGCCCATGAAGGTGCCGCAAATCCCGATGATATGTAGGTGCATGCGCCATTGTAGCCACCGGCATAATGCTGACCATGCAAGAAAACTGGAATGAATGGGCGGGCGACGCGAGGCCCCATGGTCTGCGACAGGAACTTGCCGCTGCGGCAGCGGCCCTGATTGCCGAAGAGGGACTCGATTACGCGAGCGCGAAGCGAAAAGCCTATGACCGGGCGACCGGTGGGCACGGGTCTCGACTTGCGAAACAGGACCTGCCCTCCAATGAGGAGGTCGAAGATGCCCTGCGTGAGTATCAGCAGATTTTCCAGGCCGACCATCAGCCGCAACGCCTGGCCAGTCTCCGTCAAAAGACGCTGGCCTTGATGCAGCTTCTGTCCGATTTTCGTCCCATGACCAGCGGCGCGATCGTCAATGGCACCGCCTCGGATCACACCGATATCCATATCCAGTGCTACGCCGACAACGCCAAGGCGCTTGGATTTTTCTTGCTCGATCAGTCGATCGACAGCGAGGCCACCGAGCTGGAAGGCGACTCCCGATCGGGACGCGGTCGGCAGCAGCGCGTTGAGGCGCTGGTCATTCAATGGCAGGGAGAGCTGGCCATCATCTCCGTCTACCCCGAAACGGACCAGCGCATGGCCCAGAAAACAGATAGCCGTGGACGGCTACTCCGTGCGGATATCGCTGGGCTCGCTCAGTTGATTGAAGACACTCAACCCAAATGAAGCCCAAACCAATAGACCCCTAACCATGTCATCACCCAACCAGAACACCCGTCGTAGCATCATCGCCATCACCGCCCTCGTCATGCTGATCTTGGGGATTGCCATTGGTCTTTGGCGGATCAACCCGAAGCAGGTCAGCACCCCAGCAGAATGGGTTTTTGAGCTCAGCTTTCCGAATCCCAAGGGTGAGCCCACCCCTTTATCCTCTGTTCGCGGCAGGCTCACGGTCGTGAACTTCTGGGCCACCTGGTGCCCTCCCTGCGTCGAGGAAATGCCAGAACTGTCACGCGTTCATGCGGAAATGTCGCCAAATGGCGTTAAAGTGATTGGATTGGCTGTCGATTCTCAGTCAAATGTCAGGGAATTCGCAGAAACCAAACCGGTCTCGTATCCGCTGCTTATCACCGGTGGTTCAGGCACAGAACTGGCCAAAAAGCTCGGGAATGCGATCGACGCCCTGCCTTATACGGTCCTAATAGACGAAAAAGGGCGTGTAATCAACCAAAAAGCCGGCAGGATACGCGAAGAAGAACTCAGATCATGGATCTCTGAAGTGCGTTAGAATTGCCGCTCCAAATTCTGATGGAGCGGACCGAATGTCGTCATCTTCGGCGATCTGGGTGCTACATGGGCCCAATTTGAATCGACTCGGAGAGCGAGAGCCAGCGATTTACGGATCGACAACCTTGTCTGAGATTGATCAGCGCCTTGCCGCACAGGGGCAGGCTGCAGGAATTGTTGTCGAAAGCTTTCAGACGAACCACGAGGGGCAGCTGATCGAGCGGATTCATCAGGCCCCGAAAGCAGGGGTTGGGTTTATCGTCATTAATCCCGCCGCCTGGACACACACCAGTGTTGCTATTCGCGATGCACTCGCTTCCGTTGCCGTGCCGTTCGTCGAGGTACACCTCTCGAATGTGCACCGTCGTGAGGCATTTCGCCATCACTCCTATTTCTCCGACCTGGCCGAGGCCGTGATCTGCGGACTTGGTCCCGCCGGTTACGCCGCAGCAATGGACTTTGCAATCCAGCGCATTCGCCAGACCACTATTTAAGCTAGACCCCGAAGGAGCCCCGTTTTATGGACCTTAGAAAACTCAAAACCCTGATCGATCTGGTTGCCGAATCTGGCATCGCCGAACTCGAAATCACCGAAGGCGAAGACAAGGTCAAGATCGTCAAGTCCAATGCCGGACCGCAGACCTCCCACGTCAGCCATGTCTACACCGCGCCGACCACCAGTGCGGCAGCCCCTGGGACAACAGCCGCCGTCGCAGCGCCAGTTGTCGAGGGAGCACCCGCCGCTGTTGCACCGGCCGCGCACCCCGAGGGCAAGGTCATTAAGTCCCCGATGGTCGGGACTTTCTATCGGGCATCGTCGCCCGGTGCCGAGCCTTTTGTCTCTGTTGGATCGAGTGTCACCGAGGGCCAGACCCTCTGCGTGATCGAGGCCATGAAACTCATGAATGAAATTCCTGCTGATGTAGCAGGGGTGATCAAAGAGGTCCTGGTGGAAAACGGTCAACCGGTTGAGTTCGGCCAGCCCCTGTTTGTGCTTGCCTAAAAGTGCTTGCTTAAAACGGCAATACCGCCCTCCCTATCGCTAAAAAGATTTCATCATGGCCCTTTTTGAAAAAGTGTTGATTGCCAATCGCGGCGAGATCGCCCTGCGTATTCAGCGGGCCTGTCGCGAACTCGGCATTAAGACCGTAGTCGTGCACTCCGAGGCAGATACTGACGCCAAGTACGTCAAGCTCGCCGATGAGTCCGTCTGTATTGGACCGCCGTCCTCGCGCGAAAGCTACCTGAATGTACCGGCCATCATCGCTGCGGCCGAAGTCACCGATGCAGAAGCGATCCATCCCGGATACGGATTTCTATCAGAGAACGCAGACTTCGCCGAACGCGTGGAACGCAGTGGCTTTAAGTTTATTGGCCCTACCCCCGAAGTCATTCGCATCATGGGCGATAAGGTCGCCGCCAAGAAGGCCATGATCGCCGCTGGCGTTCCCTGTGTTCCTGGATCCGACGGAGCGCTTCCCGAAGATCCCAAAGAAATTATTCGTATCGCCCGCAGCATTGGATATCCCGTGATCATTAAGGCCGCAGGGGGCGGTGGCGGACGCGGCATGCGGGTGGTCCACACCGAAGCGGCGCTGCTGAATGCCGTCAGCACCACGCGCACAGAGGCCGCAGCGGCCTTCAATAATCCCGAAGTCTACATGGAGAAGTTCCTGGAGAACCCTCGGCACATTGAGATTCAGATTCTCGCTGACCATTTCGGCAACGTGGTTCATTTGGGTGAGCGCGACTGCTCCATGCAGCGACGCCACCAGAAGGTATTGGAAGAGGCGCCAGCCCCGAAGCTGACGACGAGACTCCGTGACAAAACGGGTGAGCGTTGCGCCGACGCCTGCCGTCGTATTGGCTATCGCGGGGCCGGCACGATTGAGTTTTTGTTTGAGAACAATGAGTTTTACTTCATCGAGATGAACACTCGAGTGCAGGTCGAGCATCCGGTCACGGAGTTGATCACCGGCATCGATATCGTGCAGGAACAGATTCGGGCCGCGAGCGGTCAGAAGCTTCGGTTTAAGCAAAAAGATATTGCCTTCAAGGGGCATGCGATTGAGTGTCGAATCAATGCGGAAGATCCGTATAAGTTCACCCCTTCACCCGGAAAGATTCAGACCTGGCATGCACCCGGCGGCCCCGGTGTCCGCGTGGACTCCCATGCCTATAGTGGCTACGTCGTCCCCCCGCACTACGACTCCATGATCGCCAAGCTCATCGTCTATGGTGATACGCGTGCGCAGGCGATTGCACGGATGCAGATTGCCCTTTCCGAGACGATCGTTGAAGGCATTCAGACCAATGTGCCCTTGCATCGCGAACTGATGCGAGATGCCCACTTTATCGAGGGTGGTACCTCGATTCACTATCTGGAGCACATGCTGGCAGCGCGGGAACGCGACCGCTAGACCTGAGCATGCGGGAAATCGTTTTTGCGCTCGCCACCGATCAGCCCGATCTTCTCTCCGATCAGCTGATCGCCCTGGGGGCGCTCTCGGTGAGTGTCGAAGATGCACAAGCGGACAGTGAATCCGAGCGACCCATCTTTGGCGAGCCGGGAACACCCAGCGATCTGCAGGCCTGGCCCGCATCAAAGATCGCCATCCTGATTGCTGCGGACACCGATCAAGAAGCCAAAGACTTCTGGCAAGACGTCTGTGAAGAAATCCCCGAATGTGGCGCAACGATTGTTGAGATCCGTGAGATCTCTGACCGTGACTGGGTTAGCGAAACCCAGCGCCAGTTCACGCCCTTTCAGATCGGCGATCAACTCTGGGTTGGCCCACACTGGGGTGAGCCACCAGCCAGCTTTGCCGATCCCAAACGCGTGATCCGCATTGATCCTGGAATGGCCTTCGGCACGGGTAGCCATGCGACCACGCAACTTTGTCTTGAGATGCTGGTTGCATCTGCTGCATCCGTCACCCAACAGACAACGGTCCTGGATATGGGCTGTGGTTCCGGAATCTTGGCCATCGCAGCAGCAAGACTTGGTGCCACGGCGGTGACCGCTGTTGATATTGATCCGATTGCGGTTCAGACCACCTTACAAAACGCAGCCGTCAATCAGGTCAGACTCACCGCGGTCGATGCCGAGAATCCAATCGAAGGGCCTTTTGATATCGTGATGGCCAATATCCTGGCGCAGCCCTTAAAGGTGCTAGCACCGGCCATCAGTCAGCATGTGCGCGCCAATGGCATGTTGCTGCTATCCGGCATCCTGGCGCGTCAGGCAGATGAGATCCTCGCCGTCTACCGCCCGCTGACCCAACACCTCGCACCGATTCGGGTTCTTGCCGAGCGAGACGGATGGGTCTGTATCGGTGTCATTCCCTCTTCATAACGTCCCCAAGAAAGAGCTTTTATGAGCGTTCAAATCAGTGGTTCTATCGCCTTCGACACCATCATGGTCTTCGAGGGACGGTTCCGTGATCACATCCTTCCGGATCAGGTGCATATGTTGAACGTCGCCTTTCTTGCACCTCAGATGCGCCAGGAGTTTGGTGGCTGTGCTGCAAATATCGCGTACACCCTGCGTGGCCTGGGCCAGCCCTGTGGCCTCTTAGGTGCAGTCGGTCGTGACGGTCAGGACTACCTCAAGCGACTCGACACCTTGGGGATCGATGTCTCCTGCGTCTTAAATGCC
>JBDLRA010000124.1:0-4935 GCA_039800285.1 Pseudomonadota bacterium | reverse complement strand
GCCATGAAGGGCCAACGCGCGGTGTTAACTTTGCTGTGCTTTTTCCGGTCTGGGACTGGATCTTTCGTACTGCTGACTGGTCTGCAGAAAGACGGCTTGCGGCTGGTGAGACCTTGCCGTCAACAGGCATCAGTGATCAGATGGATGGCGTGAACTATGGGACCGGTTTTTGGCAACAGCAATGGATTGGTCTTCGGAATGGATGTCGTAGTGTTTTGCAGATAAGGGATTGAGGGGCATGAGCGGTCGTCGTCAGTTTGGACTTTTTATTCTTGGGGATGAGATTCTGTCGGGCAAACGTCAGGATCGCCATTTTGAACAGGTGAGGGCAATTCTTGGGGCGCGTGGCCTTGCCTTGTCGTGGGTGCAGTATCTTGGGGATGATCGTGCGCGATGTGTGAATGCCTTGCGGGCATCGTTTGCATCTGGCGATATTGTTTTCAGTTGTGGCGGGATAGGGTCAACACCGGACGATCACACACGGCAGGCGGCTGCCGAAGCCTTGGGGCAGCAATTGGTCTTGCACCCGAAGGCCGAGGCGCTCATTCGTGAGCGTGCACAGGACATGGGGCAGCCAGCAACACCAGATCGATTGCGCATGGGTGAGTTCCCAGAAGCTGCCGAGATTCTTCCGAATCCGTACAACAAAATCCCGGGGTTCTCGGTGCGGGAGCACTACTTCGTTCCTGGCTTTCCGGTCATGGCCTGGCCCATGATTGAGTGGGTGCTTGAGACGTTTTACAAAGATCTTTTTCGGTCTGTCGCGGAGTTTGATCGCTCGATGATCGTCTATCGGCTTTATGAAGCAACCGTCACGCCATTGATGCAGTCCCTTGCTGAGCGCTACCCCGAGTTAAAGATCTACAGCCTTCCCTCAGCGGGAGAGGACGGTCGGCCCAAGCATGTCGAGCTTGGGATTAAGGCGACGGGTGGGCTTGATGACCCCACCAGCCCTCCTGCGCTGCTCGAAGCCGCGTATCAGGAGTTCCGGTCGGGGGTGGTGGGACTTGGTGGCGAGATCGGTGAAGAGCGCCAGGTAAGCCGTTAGCGCTGTTTAAGATTGGCGGTGCTCGCCTCGGCTGCGGCGCGAAGATTGCGCTCGGCCATCTCCACGACTTGGCGTGCCGCCTTGTTTGCCGTCTCATAGGCCGAGTTCGCAGCGGTCAGGGAAGATTTCATCATCTGGACCACGGCCTCAGATCCTGCTGGTGCCGTTTTCGCAAACTCGTCTAACGTATCGACGAGTTTTTTGTTGGCTTCTGCGATTTGGGCATCGACCAGCCGTTGGACTTCGCCGCTGGTCTGCGAGGCGATGTCGTAAATGGCGCGCGAGTAGGCGAGGGCTTTCTCTGCATTCGGCGCAGCGAGCTCTTTGTTGAGGGCGACGACTTCTTGCGCGTCTTTTACGCTCATTAAGGCATTGAACTTTTCGGCGGTTTCTTGAAGGGATGCCTTCGCTGCATTGAGTTGCAACTCGACCATTTTTTCGACACCTTCAAAGGCTTTGTGCGACAGCTTCATCATGGCGTCAAGATTTTGTCGCTGTGCTTCCGTCATGTTTTCTGGGGTAGGGTAGAGTCCCATTGCAAGCCTCCGTGATTGCAGTTGTTTATTGTTATACGTGCGTTAAGAACATACCTTCTTCTTACTAAAAAGTGAAGATCTGATGGGCATGGTAGCGCTTTATAGCGACCGGTTTGTGCTTCCGCTTCCCGCGGGGCACCGCTTTCCTATGGTCAAGTATCGCTTGTTGCGAGAGCGTGTCTCCGCTGCATTCCCGGGTCTTATTCTCGAGGAGCCAATGCCGGCGCAGGATGCACAGCTTCACCTCGCGCACGATCGGGCCTACGTTGCTCGACTGGTCCGGGGTGATCTGTCCCGACAAGAGTTGCAGCGGATAGGGTTTCCCTGGACACCCGAGATGGTCGAGCGATCGCGTCGCTCAACGGGGGCAACGATCGCCGCAGGGCGATACGCACTTCGCGATGGCGTTAGCCTCAATCTTGCCGGGGGAACCCATCACGCGCATACCGGGCATGGCGAGGGTTTTTGTTGCTTCAATGATGCGGTGGTGGCGGCGCGCGTTTTGCAACAAGAGGGGCTTGTTCAGCGAGTGTTGATTGTTGATTTGGATGTTCATCAGGGAAATGGCACTGCAGAAATGGCGCGTGGCGACCCGAACATCTTTACCTTTTCAATGCATGGGGCAACGAACTATCCATTTAAGAAAGCCGAATCCGATCTTGATATCGAACTTCCTGATCGAACAACGGATGTCGACTACCTTGCCGCGCTTGCGCAGGGGCTTACTGTTTGCGAACGCGCGCTCGTCCCGGATTTACTGATCTACCTCGCTGGGGCGGATCCTTTTGAGGGTGACCGACTCGGTCGACTGGCGTTGACGAAATCTGGCTTACTGCAGCGCGACGAGATGGTCTTTGGGTTTGCCAAGCAGCGGGGGCTCCCCGTCGCAGTAGCCATGGCCGGTGGATATGCCAGAGTGATTGAGGACACCGTCGATATCCACTTTCAAACGGTTTCTTCTGCGATCCGACACTGGGATACATGAAGTAGGGGTTTCACTAGATTGCCTAACCCATTGAAAAAAATCATTTTTTGCTTGGATTTCTAGAATTCCTTTGTTAGGATTCGGGTTTCTTAGTTTCCAAAGAGTGCCGGTTATGCCTCGTGCCCCTCTGTTTCGACTCCTCTCGGAGCCCCGAGCGACAGCTGAACGCGGTTTGTCTCGGCCCCTGGTTTCTTCCTTTGTTCTGATGCTGATGATGGCGGTTGCCTCTCCTGTCTTGGCGCAGAGCGCGACGCAGGCGAAAGAAGGCGCTGCCAAGAAGGTCACCTCTGCCGCGCAGAAGAACGATCGGAAGACGCGGGATGCGAAGGCAAGATCGCAAGAGGTCAAGAAGCCCAAGGCACAAAAAGTTTCTGTCAAACGGACAACGGCAAAACGTCAGCAGGGTAAGTCTTTCGCCCGTACCGATGAGTCGGGGTATGACTCGCTTGGGTCTCGTCTTGGTCTTCGGTCACAGCTCAGTGAAATTGCACTGAATTCCAGTGCCGTGATGGTTGTCGATCAGGAGACGGGTCTACCGCTTCTCGAGAAGAACTCCGATGTTGCCCTGCCGATCGCGTCAATTACCAAGGTGATGACGGCAATCGTCACTCTGGATGCCGATCTCTCCTTGTCAGAAACGATCACGATCGAAAAAGAGGATGCTCAGCTCGAAAAGTATTCTGCCTCTCGGCTTGGGGTTGGTGCCCGTTTCACGCGAGCCGAACTGCTGCACCTTGCGCTGATGTCCTCGGAGAACCGCGCTGCGCAGGCGCTCGGTAGAAGTTACCCAGGCGGACTGGCTGCTTTCGTGGCGGCGATGAATCGCAAGGCTGACGAACTGGGGATGACCAAGTCGAAGTTTGTCGAGCCGACCGGATTGAGTAGCCAGAACGTCTCGACACCGCGAGATCTGTCGCGACTGGTCAATGCAGCGTATGCCTATCCGCTCGTGAGAGAGTACTCGACTGACCGCGAGGCGATTGTCCGTGTCGGGGGGCGCCAGCAGCAGTTCAGAAACACCAATGCCTTGACGCGAAACAACGAATGGGATTTGGGTCTTTCCAAGACCGGGTTTATTCGAGATGCCGGAAAATGTCTGGTGATGCAGGCGACGATCGATGATCAGAACGTGATCATCGTGATGCTAGATGCCCAAGGAAGTTCGAAGCGAATTTCTGACGCTGAGCGTATCCGTAAGTGGTTATCTGCTGACCGTGATCGTCAGCCGGCGGTGCGTTCGTAACCTAAGGCAGCAGAGATCGCTCTTGCTGTCTCGTTTAACGCAGTAAGCCAGCCGTCATTCGCACGATCCGCAGGCGCTGAGATCGACAATCCGGCAACGATCTGCCCCGTATCGTCATAGATGCCGGCTGCGAGACACCGCACGCCCAGTTCAAGTTCTTCGTTATCTCTAGCAAAACCCCGCTGACGGACCTCTTCAAGTTCCGATTCCAATTGCGAGAGATCGGTAATACTGTTTTTCGTGTGCCCAGCAAGCCCGGTTCGCATGCTGTAAGACCTCACCGCACGAAGGTCGTCATTGGCTAGAAATAGCTTTCCGGTCGAGGTCAGGTGTAGCGGCGCCCGACCCCCGATGGCTCGCACCACCTGCATGCCTGACCGTTCACTGACCGCACGTTCAACATAGACAATCTCGTCCCCTTGACGGACAGAGAGGTTGATCGTCTCACCGGTCAGGCGATGCAGTTCTCGCATCGGTCCAGCCGCAGCGTCTCGGACATTTAACCGTGCCTTGACGAGATTGCCCAGCTCCAAGAGACGCATGCCGAGCTGGTAGCTTCCCGGCTCTGTTCGATCAACCATCCGGGCCAAGACCAGGTCGTTAAGGATCCGATGGGCTGTCGAGGGGTGAAGGCCACTGGTCTGAGAGAGTTCTTTAAGGCTTACAGGCTCGGATTTACGTGCCAATGCGTCCAGCAGGGTCATCATTCGTTCAATGACCTGGATTGCAAGGGCCTGCGGCTCAACTGGCGGCGCGATCAGTCTTCGCTGCGGCGCATCAGTTGGGCTGGCCGATTTGCGGCTCGATGACTTTGCGGAAACCGGATCTCTCATGGGACCGTTATCAAGTGGCAAAATGTGATTCTATTGTATGAAAGAACAACTTTTAAACCCTGAAACGGGCGGATTCATGACCGAGTCGTCTCCTCGCATTGCCCTCTTTGTTACCTGCCTGGTCGATCTGATGCGTCCAGAGATCGGGTTTTCGGCCTTAAAGCTGCTGGAGCATGCCGGCTGTGAGGTGGTGGTCCCAGATGGCCAGACCTGCTGCGGCCAGCCGGCCTACAACTCGGGTGACCGCCAGACAGCGAGACAACTTGCAGAGCGGGTACTCGGGCAGCTTG
>JBDLRA010000123.1:0-4388 GCA_039800285.1 Pseudomonadota bacterium | reverse complement strand
GAAATCTTGATTCACCAGGGTTGAGACGTTCCCCAGTAGAGCGATCAGATAGACCATGCCAACGCCCAAGACCAGGAAAGCCTTAAGCACTGTCTTCACAAGCTCGACCGCTGTCGGCATCGAGAAAATCCGGCCGATCCCCTTGATCGGGTCAAGTCGGTTCCCCTGAAATTTCAAGGCGAATACTGGACGCAGACCAGAAAGACTCAGCGGCGCAAACACCGCGACAAGCACTACAGGTAAGAGCAAGAGCGCTAAGAGCCCGGTGAGGCTCAGAACAGAGCCGCCAAGCCAGGCCATGATCGTGTCAACCCACCGATCAGGATTCGAGAAGGTCAGCCCATCGCGGACCATGATGACCATCTGCTGCACCAAGAGTGGTCCGGCAGAAAAAACGAACAGCATGAAAACCAAGAGGAGTGCGAGGGTGGTGAGATCTCGGGACTGGGCGAACTGCCCTTCTTCGCGGGCCTTTTGTAGGCGCCGCTCGGTAGGGTCTAGGGTTTTATCTTCCTGAAACTCTTCTTCCGCCATGGCGGAAGTGTAGCCGCAGAATTAGGCGTCTGGGTTGTTTTTGAGCATGTCGTAGAGACGCTCAGCCTCATCACGCTCGAGCTGGTTCATTCGGCCGTAGACTCTGTTGGCTGCGAGCTTACCCGCTGCATTTTTGGAAAGCCGATACCAGGCGTATGCCCGCGGTAGATCCGCGGGAATTCCCTCGCCGGACTCATAGAGCATTGCAAGTTTGTACATGCCAATTGGGTCGCCAGTCGCGGCCGCTCGTCGAAACCAGGTAAAGGCTAGGATCGGGTTCTTTTCCGCATTCATGCCCGTCTCAAAACGGCCCCCGATCTCGACCATCGCAGTCGCGTTGCCATTGTTTGCCGCAGCCATCATCCACTGCCCGCCCCGTGTCGGGTCCACGGGCGTTCCGATTCCCTGCAGATACATCAACGCAACCTCGTACTGAGCCCGCGCATCGCCTTTTTGCGCGAGCTTCTCTAACTTTTCAAGAGCCTCAGTAAATCGCCCAACCTCATAGGCCCGTCGTGCCTCCTGATAGTCCGAGCATGCAGCCAACAGGCTGATGATCGGGACAATCAGAAGAAGACGAAGCGATCGATGCATGCGGGATTATCTCTTCGCGGGCGCCGGCGGACTCACCGGAAGGGGTGGAATAGCGGCGGGGGGCGGTAACGTTCCAGCGGGCGCAGCAGCCGGAGCAGCAGGTGCAGCCCCAGCAGCAGAAGCGGCAGCATCGCCCTCAGCCGGAGCAGCGGGTGCAGCAACAGGCTCTTTATAGCTTGCACCAAGGTCACCGCCCACCATGCGAGCAAAGCCGCCAATATAGCGACGACCAAGATCAGGGTAATAAGGGGCCTGGGGCAGATATCCCTTGGAACGAAGACAGGTGTTTTTGTTCGCGGCCTCTTCGCAGCTCGCAACCGCGCCAAGACGGCCGACCTCGAACTGCTCACCCAAAAAGAAGATGAACACAACGAATGCCAACGGGAAAACACCGAAGAACAAGATCTTCTTCAGAATGGTGAGAACTTTATCCATCATTTGGGCCATGATAATTCCTTTCGATCAGCGGCTCGGCGGACGCGCTGGCTGGGCGGGAGCCGCCGGCTTTGAGTCGGTAATTGGGGTGATCGGTCGCCAGAAGTTCTGGGGCTGCTGATTAAACAAACGGGCGTGCATCTCGATGATCATCGGATCCTGCGGGTGCATCGTGCGCAACATGCCACCGTATGCCTTAATCGCAAGATCTCGTTGGCCTTGAAGGTAGTACTCACGGGCAGCACAGTAATAAAAGACACCGGCGGGCGTTTCCGCAGTCCCCAGCTTGTCGTACTCCAGCACCTCACCCATCAACAAGCAGGACTCAGGCCTATGGGCATAGGCCGCGGGGTAGAGAAAATCTCGAGCACGTCTCGTCTCTCGGTCTGAGAGCTCAACGAACCGACGCCCGGCATCCAGATAGCGTTCATCCTTAAATCCCGCGTAAATCTTGAACTCTTCGTCAAAGGCGATTGCCAAATCGAAGGCGATTCGACCAGCGTAATAGGCGGCGTCAAGATTCCCGGACTGGGCATAGGCTTCAATGGTCTTTTGAATCTTAAAAGCGGCTTCGGCATGACGAAGAAAATCGCTTTCGTCACTCACACAGGTCTTACTGCGGATACAGGCCTCTCCCTTGGCAGCAAGTCCCTTTTGCGTACGGAACTGTTCATACCAGGCGGCAAAATCTCGTGCGGTTGGTGTGCCGGGTGTCGCCTGGGCAGCCTGCGCTGCAGGCTGAGCGGGTTTCGTGGCTCCCATTTGCTTTGCCTGCGCAGCGGGCTTCGCAGCAGTCGAGGAAGCCTGGGGCGCGGCGGGCGCTGCCGCAACGGCCACTGTCGCGCCCATCGCGAAAAGCCAGGCCAAAGTGATGAATTTTGATACTGCTCGCATGGTCATGATCGGATTCATCGCCAGGCGTTACTTCTTTTGCTGGTTACTACCTGAGGACGCTGGCCCAAGCTGAGGGCGTGGCGGTAACACCAGCACCGGTGTGCGACCGCTCTGATCCACTGGCGCCGCTGCTGGCTGAGCTGGTGTTGGTGCGCCAGGCGCTCCAGGTCTTGGCGCGGCACCCTTCGCGGCTGGCGATGCAGCCGGGGTCGCGGCAGGTGCGCCCTTATTTAAAGCCGCTGGTGCAGGCGATGGGCCTGATGTCGAGGAAGATGGCAGCTGACCAACCGTCTGTTGCTGGACCGTGATCGAGATCCGACGATTCAAAGGATCATTGGGGTTTGAAGGATTCAAACGAATGGTGTCGGCAAAGCCCACCACCTGTGAAATTCGGTTTTCCTGTAAACCCCCAACAACCAGCTCACGCCGTGCTGCATTCGCGCGCTCTGTCGAGAGCTCCCAGTTGGTGTAGCCAGCAGGGCCGTTCGAGAACCGAAGACCGTCTGTGTGCCCTTCGATTCGGACCATATTGTCCATATCCTTCAGTGCACTGCCAATGACGCGTAATAAACTAGTGGCAAAAGGTGCCATTTGCGCACCGCCAACCGAAAACATTGCACGATTCTTATCGTCAACAATCTGGATTCTCAAGCCTTCAGCCGAGACATCCATAAAGACCTGGTTCTTGGTCTTCGCAAGCTCAGGATCAGACTGCATCTGCACCTGTATTTCTTGCTTGGCTTCCTGCATTGCCTTCACATTCAGGCGTAGCCGCTCGTCTTCTTCAATTCGAGAGTCACTAATGCGGCGCTGCGCCGTGTCTGCATCCGCCTTTGATTCGGAACCTTGCGTTCGAAAAATTTGGGGGCCACCACCCTTGATAATCGAATTCTGATCACCAGAACCCTGCCCCCCTTCAAGCGTCAGACGCAGAGGGTTCTGAAAGTAGGCCGAGATACCAGCAAGATCACCGGAGGTCGTTGAGCCAAGCACCCACATCAACAGAAAGAACGCCATCATCGCGGTCACGAAGTCAGCGTAGGCGATCTTCCAGACGCCACCGCCATGTCCGCCGACGACCTTCTTGACCCGCTTAACGATTATTGGCTCTGCGGCCTTCTTTTCTGCCACTTTAAGTCTCTTTCAGTGTTGCGTTCACGGGCTGCTTACTTGCCTTTAACAGCCTTGGTCTCTTCGTCAAGCTCCTTAAACGAAGGACGCATATCCGAGAAGAGCACCTTACGACCAAACTCCACAGCCGCCTGCGGGGGGAATCCATTTAAGCTAGCAAGTAGCACAGCCTTCACAGCAAGGAAGGTCTTCCCTTCGACTTCTTCATTCTGCTCGAGCGCACTCGCAACAGGGCCAACCACTGAGTAACTCAACAAAATACCCAGAAAGGTTCCCACCAGCGCCGCACCAATCAGCTTACCCAACTCTGCTGGGGGAAGGCCGATTGATCCCATCACGTTCACCACACCCATCACCGCAGCCACAATACCGAAGGCGGGGAAGGCGTCAGCCATCTTACTAACGATAGAGATTGGTGCGTGGGCTTCTTGATGATGCGTCTCAAGCTCTTGCTCCATGAGCGCTTCGACCTGCTGAATATTCAACGAGCCCCCGAGCATCATGCGCAGATAGTCACAGATGAACTCGGTAAGGTGGTGGTCTTTCACAATGCTGGGATATTTCTCGAAAAGGGTACTCGCTTCTGGTTCCTCAATATCTGCTTCCAGTGACATCAGACCATCACGACGGATCTTTTGCAGAATCTCAAACATCAGGCAGAGAAGGTCCAGACACTTACGGCGTGTGGCTGAGGGAGGCTTGAATGCGCGTGGCAACGCAGACATCGTTGCCTTGAGATTTCGGCCAGAGTTACTTGAAATGAGATAGCCCACTCCAAGTCCAACAATTGCGAGCACCTC
>JBDLRA010000122.1:0-6868 GCA_039800285.1 Pseudomonadota bacterium | reverse complement strand
ATGGCGCTTGGCCTTCTGGCCCTGTTTCTGCTTAAGTCCCCAGCAAGATCCGGGAAATCCTAACGAGCGCCCAGAAGAACAAATCTTGCGTGGCATACTAATGACATGGCACGCACTGTTCAATGCATCAAACTCGGCAAAGAGGCTGAAGGCCTCGATTTCCCGCCTGTTCCAGGCGAAATGGGCAAAAAGCTCTGGCAGTCTGTCTCCAAACAGGCATGGCAGGACTGGATTAAGCAGCAGACGATGCTTGTAAACGAGTATCGACTTAACCTCTCTGACCCGAAGGCGCGTAAGTACCTGAGCCAACAGATGGAGAATCACTTCTTCGGTTCTGGTGCCGAAATGGCCTCCGGGTACGTTCCCCCGAAAGAATAATTCCCCCGAAAGAATAAAAAATCGGCGCCCTAGAGCGCCGATTTTTATTGATTAGCATCTGGCAATCGCCAGCAACGCCAGTCCCTTAATTTGACTGAATTTCTTTTTCCACCCCTTCAATGTCCTGGTGTCGAACATCACGGCCCTTCACCATATAGACCACATGCTCTGACATATTCTTGGCATGGTCACCGACGCGCTCAAGCGCCTTGGCAATAAAGAGCAGATCGATAGAACGAGAGATCGTTCGCGAATCCTCAATCATGTAGCTAATGAGTAGACGCAATGTATTGCGGAACTGGTCATCGACACTGATGTCTTCGCGGATCACCTCAGCCAGGGAAGATGGATCATTCCGAGCAAAAGCATCTAAGGACTGTCTCATCATTTTCGTGACGATCGTGAACATACCACTGACGTCAACTCTAGGCGTGAACGGAGAGTTACTCTCATGGATATAGAGCGCCATCCGAGCCATCTTTTCTGCCTCATCACCAACCCGTTCGAGATCGCGGACCATCTTCATACAGGTTAGAACAAAGCGCAGGTCATAGGCCGTCGGCTGGCGACGGGCAATGACGTGATTGCATCGGTCGTCGATATCGAGCTCCATCCGATTGACCTGTTTCTCTCGGTGCAGGACGTCTTTCAGAAGACTGATATCAGCGGATTCAAGCCCTTCGATCGCGCTTTTTACCATGCCCTCCACAAGACCACCCAGCTCTAAGACAGACGACCGGATTACCTCGAGTTCTTTGTCAAACTCTTTCGACGTGTGCTGGGGCATGGGCTGTTCCTATTTCAAGTATTTAGGGATAGTTTAGACCACCCTTATTTCAGTTTTGTTTCAGCCGGTCTACGCCCTCCGGCCGGGCAACAAGCGCCAAGTCTGCACGACGCAGGGCGAAAATACCATTGGTCACAACCCCAGGGATCTGATTCAGGGCTGTCTCAAGAAGAACGGGATCTGAGATCGTAAGCCCACGGACATCCAGAATTGGGTGACCGTTATCGGTCAGTACCCCTACCCTCAGGTCCGGCTCGCCCCCAAGCTTTCGAATCGCCCAACTGACGGGCGTGATCGCTGACGCAATCACCTCAATCGGTAGTGGAAACTTCCCCAACACATCGACACACTTCGAGCCATCCACGATGCAGACAAACCGCTTGGCCGCGCTTGCGACAATCTTCTCTTGGGTCAAGGCAGCCCCACCCCCCTTGATCATGCAAAGCTGGGGGTCAATCTCGTCAGCCCCGTCGATGTAGAGGTCCATAGGCTGACTTAGGGCATCTAACCCAATGATCTCGTAGCCAAGTGCAGCCAGCCGCTCCGAACTGCGCTTCGAGCTTGAGACAGCCGCCTTGAGCTTCACCCCAGCACGGGCCAGTTCGTCGATAAAACAATCGACCGTTGAACCTGTGCCGACCCCCAGGACCATCCCCTCGGAGACCTCCTGAACTGCCGCTTGGGCGACCATGGTTTTCAATGCCTGTTGACTTGGGATCGTCATACAATCTCCCTAACTTAATGAGGAATTGTGCCATGGCTAAGGTGAAATACGATTGCAGCAAATGTCCTGGGTATTGTTGCAGCTACCCAAGGATCACCGTGACGAAAAAGGATGTCCGGCGCCTTGCTGCACATTTCGGAATTACCGAAGCCGCCGCCTGGAAAAAGTTCATCACCCAGTACACCGTGGAAGATGGGGATGAAAAAGGTGAGATTGAAAATATTCTGAAGCACAAGAAAGACACGGTCTACGCCACGATCTGCCAGTTCTTCGACCAGGATGCCCGTCGCTGCACCATCTATGAAGCGCGACCAGAGGTCTGCCGTGAGTACCCCGACGGGAAGACCTGTGGCTACTACAATTTCCTAAAGTTCGAGCGCAAGCATCAGGGCGATAAAGACTTTATTCCTAGCGCCTGATGAAAAACTCCATTCTTCCGAGGTAACCGGGGTGTCCGCGAACCTGTTCGTCATCTCACTGTCACAGAACCCTGCGACACTCAGACACCAGGTTAAATAAGGCAAAACGCATATGCCCCCCGGAAAAGCGAAACCTAACCCTAAAATCCCCAAGCTCTACCGTCAGGTTCACGACGAAATTCTCGATAGCTTCGATGAAGAATTCGAGATGGAGTTTGATGATGATCGGTTGAGTACCCGCGCCAAAGGCAAGGCGTCCCTCACGGAGCGTAAGCGCTACTTCGCAGAGCTCTTTCGACTCCAGGGTGAGCTGATTAAGCTGCAAGACTGGGTGGTCCATAAAAAATTAAAAGTCGTTGTCATTTTTGAAGGTCGTGACGCCGCTGGCAAAGGGGGTGCCATTAAGCGTATTACCCAGCGACTAAACCCCCGCGTCTGCCGTGTCGCCGCGCTGCCCGCCCCGAGTGAACGCGAGAAGACACAGTGGTACTTCCAACGATATATCTCTCACCTTCCGGCCGGCGGAGAGATCGTGCTGTTTGATCGCAGCTGGTACAACCGTGCGGGCGTTGAGAAGGTGATGGGATTTTGTACCAAAGA
Source organism: Pseudomonadota bacterium (assembly GCA_039800285.1). Taxonomy (GTDB): domain Bacteria; phylum Pseudomonadota; class Gammaproteobacteria; order Burkholderiales; family Burkholderiaceae_A; genus Lacustribacter. The sequence goes on along the minus strand of JBDLRA010000122.1, from coordinate 3,960 downwards.
GGAATACGAAGAGTTTCTACGCACAGTCCCTCAGTTTGAACAGATGCTGGTCCGCTCAGGAATTATCCTGATCAAATATTGGTTTTCGATCAGTGACGAAGAACAGCATGTCCGGTTCAGGATGCGGATCCACGATCCACTCAAGCAGTGGAAATTGAGCCCAATGGATCTGGAGTCCCGTCGCCTATGGGAGGCCTACACTAAGGCCAAAGAGAAGATGCTTGAGTGCACTCACATCCCAGAAGCACCTTGGTGGGTCGTTGCCGCAAACGACAAAAAAAGGGCTCGAATCAACTGCATCGCCCATCTACTAACTCAGGTGCCCTATCAAACGGTTAAGCGCAAGCAAGTGACGCTACCCCGCAGAATCCACAACCCAGACTACATCAGAGGCCCCGTCCCCAGAGAGATGTACGTCCCTGATGTTTTTTTCGGACCAGAAAAAGACGACCACTAGATCACTCGGCGGAATGCCGTCGCATCTAGCGATAGATTGGCAGTGATACGCCCTTTAGGGAGTTGAGGTAGATCTGACACAACGACTCCATGCCGCGTTGGTCATCAGCGTCAAACCGATTGAGATGCGGGCTATCCACATCCCAGACCCCAATCAGAGCACCGTCTCTTACGAGTGGTACCACAATCTCCGACTGAGACGCCGCATCACAGGCGATGTGCCCAGGAAACGCATGAACATCGGGCACGAGCTGGGTCAGTCGGCTACTGGCAGCAGCGCCACAGACCCCACGATTAAGCGGAATTCGTAGACAGGCAGGCTTTCCTTGAAAAGGACCAAGCACGAGCTCGGTCCCGTCAAAGAAATAGAATCCGCACCAGTTCAGCCCGGAGATAGATGTCATCACCAACGCAGAGAAGTTACCTGCGTTGGCGATGGGATTAGCCTCTCCCGCAAGCAGCCCCGACATCTGACGCTGTAACTCAGCGTACTGCTCGGGTTTCGGCAAGTCGGCCAGCGAGGATGCTTTAAACATATTGGCTTAACGACCGAAGTAAGACTTTACGGTCTCGTCGGCAACAGCCTGCAAGTGAGCAGCGACGTCCTTGGGGAGTCCCGCATCGTATTTGAGACCAACGGTTGGTCGACCAAAGAGCGCGCCATAAGTAGTCAGTGCAGCGAGATAGGTGCCTGCAAGACTTGGATGACGGAGATCTGGTACGTAGAGATCAAGGTCCGGACGCTTCGCCATCGAATTCGCAAAGGCAAGTCCCGCAGGGATCACAAGCGCCTTGTTGTCATTGCCCGCCTTCGTATAGGCGTCAGCAAGTTCCTTGGTCATCGAGGGAACATCCTTGTATGCCCACGACATGAAGAACACTGGCTGACCGCCACGTTTACGCACAGAGTCGCTGTGCTTTTTCGTGTATTCAGTAAAAACCTTGCTCAGCGTTTCATGAATCGGACACTGGCTACAGTCCATCATGATTACCGCATCGAATGGCTTATCACTTGGTGGGTTAAAGACAACCTTATTCCCCGGCGCAAAGGAGTAACGACCGATGCCATTGGGGCGAAGCAGGGAATCCATGTCATGCCAGTCCAAGCCGGAGCCGCTGATCGTGACTGACACCCCACGATACTTCTGATCAGTGCCTTTTAGGCCCTCAGAGGCAATCCGCGCTACATGCCCATGCATACTATTGTTATAGTAAAAAAAGCTGTTGCCGACGTATAAAACAGTCGCAGGCGGCGTCTGTAAAGCCTTCACAGTTGGTTTGGTCTGAGCGGCCGCAAGCCCGACGGTAGCCACGGTAAGGCTCATTGCTAAGCCGAGCTTGATAAATACGTTTTTCATTTTTTGTCTCCCTGAAATAAAAACTCAACATTCTGCCAGATGAAAAATAGGGCCAGGTTTCACCAAAAACCGAGCACATGGATCCGCTGCATTATGTCGCGCTACCCGTAGTCATTTTCGATCATGTCAAATCTGGACATATTTTTGTCACAATATTTTTATACTATTGGAATCATGAGTAATAAAAAGGCAATTACGATATTCTTAGCGCCTGGACAGGACTCCAGACTCAATGTCTTCAGGGTACTCGCGCGGCGCGGCGACCGCGATCTCACACCAGGTGAGCCTGTTTAATTGACGCCTTTGCAGCACGCCCTCCAGATCGATTAGATCAGTTGAGTCTTCAGACCGAGCTTCGAGGCCTGTCACAAGCATGAGCATTTTCGAGCGCTACCTAACCCTGTGGGTCACTCTGTGCATCGTCGCGGGGATTTTCTTTGGCCAGATCTCACCCGAGTTCTTCCAAGCCTTAGGGAGTCTAGAGATCGCCCAGGTCAACCTACCGGTAGGTCTACTGATTTGGATCATGATCATCCCCATGCTGGTGAAAGTGGATTTCGGCGCCCTTCATCAGATCCGACAACATGTCCGCGGCATCGGCGTGACCTTGTTTGTGAACTGGATCGTCAAGCCATTTTCAATGGCCTTTCTTGGGTGGCTCTTCATCCGCCAACTATTTGCACCCTTCTTGCCCGCCGATCAGATCGATAGCTATATCGCTGGGCTGATTCTGCTGGCCGCCGCCCCGTGTACCGCAATGGTATTTGTCTGGAGCCGACTATCAAATGGTGATCCACTTTTTACGCTGTCGCAGGTTGCCTTAAACGACACCATCATGATCTTTGCCTTCGCCCCGCTGGTCGCTTTTCTGCTTGGAATTTCCTCAATCACAGTACCGTGGTCGACGCTTCTTATTTCCGTTGTCCTCTACATCATCATTCCAGTCGGGATTGCTCAGATCTGGAGAAAAGCGCTTCTTAAAAAAGGGCCAGCCGCATTTGAGCGTGCAATGCAGGCGATCGGCCCCTGGTCCATCGCCGCCCTCCTTCTTACCCTGGTTCTCTTATTCGGTTTCCAGGGAAAAGCGATCATTTCGCAGCCTATCGTGATTGGATTGCTCGCCGTACCAATTTTGATCCAGGTGTTTTTTAACTCGGCACTCGCCTATTGGCTCAACCGAAAGCTTGGGGAGGTGCACTGCGTGGCCTGCCCCTCCGCCTTAATTGGCGCATCAAACTTCTTTGAGCTTGCGGTTGCCGCAGCAATTGGGTTGTTTGGATTTGAGTCTGGCGCAGCGCTTGCCACCGTCGTGGGCGTTCTGATCGAAGTCCCCGTCATGCTGCTCGTGGTACATGTCGTGAATCGATCAAAGGGCTGGTACGAACGCGCACCTAATTAGTGGGGTGGCCGATGGGACTCGAAGAAGTTCAGGGGGATGACGTGGAGTGACGTACGTTGACGAATCAAGGACTTAGTTGGCGTGGAGTAGCGTACGTTGACCTATAACTGGCCACCGAACTGGCCACAGGATGGTGGGATAGATCACTTTCCCAACCACCCCGTGAAACTCAGCACCCGACCGACTTAACTACCAATCCTAGGCGGGTTCGGGTGAAGTCTTGCCATCGAGATCACGTCTTGAAATCGTCCATCCCGTAGACCGTATCCCCGATGCAAGCCTTCCTTCTCAAAGCCAAATCGCTCGTAAAGAGTGATCGCGGCCTGATTGTCGGAGAAGACCGTCAGTTCGGTCCTGAGGAACGTCGTCCATTTGTCGACATATTCCGTCAGCCTCGACATGAGCGCAGTTCCAACCCCCTGACGATGAGCACTTGAAGCCACGGATATTCCGAGTGAGCAAGTGTGTCGCCTTCTGATGGGTTCGTTTGGCCAGACACCGGCACTCGCAATGACCTTCTCACTGCTAAGCGCAACCAAGTGAAGTCTGCCGCCCTCAGGCTTCTCGCTCAAACGTTCCTGCCAAGTATTCTCACTCGGATAAGGAAGTTGGAGCAGGTTTGGGAATACGGCTGAATCTCCCATGAGATCACAGAAATGTCGTGCATCTTTAGGATCCGCTCGGCGAATCGAAAATTCCAAGTTACTCATTGCATTCATCCTTTCAGGGTGGTGAGGACAATAAAAA
>JBDLRA010000121.1:0-11178 GCA_039800285.1 Pseudomonadota bacterium | reverse complement strand
GTATGACTCAAATCGACGACGGGTGTCATCTCTAAACCAGGCATCCACTTGGCCATCAATCGAGATGCCGTTGTCGTCGTAAAGCGCAATCAGTTTTGATAGGCCCCAGACACCTGCAAGTGCGCAGGCCTCGTGGGAGATGCCCTCCATCAGACAGCCGTCACCTAAAAAGACATAGGTATTGTGATCAACAATGTCCAGACCGGGCCGGTTGAATTCGGCAGCGAGCAGTCGCTCAGCCAGCGCAAGACCCACCGCGTTCGAGATGCCCTGCCCCAGCGGACCAGTGGTGGTCTCAACCCCCGGGGTCATTCCATACTCAGGGTGACCGGGCGTCTTGGAATGCATCTGCCGAAAATTCTTCAGCTCATCGATCGACAGGTCATAGCCCGTGAGATGCAACAAGCTGTACAGCAGCATCGAGCCGTGGCCGTTTGAGACGACGAACCGGTCTCTGTCCGCCCAGAGCGGATCCGTCGGGTTGTGTTTAAGGTGCGAAGACCAGAGTGCGGCCGCCATATCGGCCATGCCCATCGGCATCCCGGGGTGACCGGAATTGGCGCGTTGAACGGCGTCCATGGAAAGGGCTCGGATGGCGTTGGCCATCTGGGTAATCTGGGGGGAGAGTTCAGTCGCTTGGTATTGCATAGAGATTTGTCCGCCTGTGAGATCCGTTGGGTCAGTTGGAAATAAACACCCGACTCACTCTAGGGTTATTGATTCTTAAGTTAAAGTCACGATTCTTGATTCAATACATAAGCCTTGCTTAACCGAATCCCTAAAACCAGCGAAAAAACGACGACCTCGCCCAGATCGGGGAAACTCTGATTTTAACCCCCAAACGCCCCCTTCGATCTGACACCAAGACCCACGAATGCAACCCCGAATCTTCGCTCCAGGGCTGACCGAAGGGCCGCTCGATCTAGACCCAGACGCCAGTCACCATCTTGGGAAGGTGCTGCGCCTTCGTGCCGGGGACACCATCACACTTTTTGACGGAAAGGGGTACGAGGCACAGGCCGTTATCGACGCCATGGATCGAGCGCTCGTCAGAGTGACTGCCCAGTCCCCTGTCGCGATCAACCGCGAGTCGCCGATCGATATCACGGTCGTCCAGTCTCTTTGCACGGGAGACAAAATGGACTGGGTCGTTCAGAAGGCGACCGAACTGGGTGCCGCCCGCGTCATCCCCCTATCAGCAGATCGAAGCGTCCTAAAGCTTGATGGCAGCCGAATGGAAAAGCGCGTCTCGCACTGGCGCGGTATTGCACAGGCCTCGACTGCGCAATCTGGAAGAACGCATCAGCCCGAGATCACACCGGTGATGTCCTTCACGGAGATGCTCCAGTGGTGGCGCAATCAACCCAGACCGATCACAGGTTGGTGTCTCGATCCTTTCGCGACCACCTCTCTTGGACAGTCATCGATTCAGGGGCCACTGGTCATCCTGGTGGGCCCAGAGGCGGGCTGGACGGATACTGAAGAAACACAGGCAAAAGCGGCGGGCTTTTTGGGCATTCGATGCGGCCCGAGAATTCTGCGCACAGAAACTGCAGCAGCGGCCTTGCTTGCCGCAGTGGCAGTGAAGCTTGGCGAGTTCTAGATGAATGCGTCTTAAGACGCCTCGTCCACCCATGCGCAAAAATGGGCCCATGTCCCCGCACTAATTGAGCAAACCGAATCCACCAATTAGCGCACCAGCAGCAATCAACGCAACCGGTGTGACGCGCGTAAAACCACTGATCAACCCCGTGATCAATACCAAGGCCAGAATCTTGTAATCGCCAAACCACGGCTCAGACAGAATCCAAGCAGTCGCAAGCATGAGACCAATTACCACCGGGGCAAGCCCTTCCCGAATCGCACGCACCCAGGCCAGGTTTGCGCGTCGATGACTTATCCGAAACACAGTCAGCGCAAGCACTGCAGAAGGTAAGGCCACCCCCACCGTTGTCGCCATTGCCCCCCAGACACCCGCGACCTGCCAGCCCAAGACCGTGACAATCAAAATATTGGGTCCCGGTGCTGACTGGGCAATCGCAAACGCGGTGGTGAACTGGGCATCCGTCAATAACGCCATCTCGACAACAAAGTATTGGTGCATGGCCGGCGCAAGCGATAAGACGCCTCCCGTCGCCAGAAGCGAGAGCATCAGAAACTCCAGAAAGATATCGCCGAGCACCCAGAGCGACACCGATGGGACGATCCATTCAATCACGAGATTTCCTTGTGATCTGAAACCAGCGAATCAGACAGGCGGGAATTCCCAGCCCCAGGATCACCGCAGCAAGTGGCGCGTGCAGAAAGCCAATCAGCCCAAAGACAAGGAGCCCAAATATCCAGCCGATTCGATAGTCGCCCTGTGTCAGCGCAAGCCGCAGCCCGATTCCGATAATGAGCCCAACCGAGACTGCGGTCATGCCACGCAGAATGCCCTGGGTCACGGCGAGCTCCGCGTAATACTGATAAACCGATGTCAGCGACAAGACGATCAACATCGGAATCGTGATCATGCCGGCGACCGCAGCAAGAGAACCCTTCAGCCCGCTGTAACGATCCCCCACCATCACCGCCATGTTCATGACGTTGGGGCCTGGCAGCGCCTGGGCAATAGCAAGTGACTCAACGAACTCTTTGGGGGTCAGCCAGTTACGCTCATGCACGAGCGATCGCTCGACCACTGGCAAGACCCCACCGAAGCCGCGAAGCGCCATTCGGTTGAAGGTCCAGAACAGATCCCAGTTGGATCGCGGGCCGGTGGCCCGCGTGGATTGACCAGAAGACTGCATCAAAAAAGCGCTAGGTCACCTAATTAGCGTTTCGAATTCGCATCTAACACTGTCAGTGCAGTCATATTCACAATCCGTCGCACGGTCGCCGACGATGTAAGAATTGCCACAGACCCTGCACAACCGAGCAGAACAGGGCCAATCGCAATGCCGTTGCCGGCAGCGACCTTCAACAGGTTGTATGAAATATTGGCGGCGTCAATGGTCGGTAAGACCAAAAGATTTGCCTCGCCGGTCAGCGTGGAGCGCGGCATGATCGCCTTGCGCAGCGCCGGGTCGAGCGCCACATCGCCATGCATCTCTCCGTCAATATTGAGCTCAGGCCTACGCTCACGAACCATTTCGAGCGCACGACGCATCTTCTCAGACGACACAGAGTCACTGCTGCCGAAGTTTGAGTGCGACAGCAGCGCAACACGCGGCTCAATGCCAATTCTGCGCATCTCATCAGCAGCCATCAGCGTAATCTCTGCAATCTGCTCTGCTGTGGGGTCCGCATTGACATGGGTGTCGACGAGCGCGACCGAACGATTCGGCAGGATCAGCAGATTCATCGCGGCATAGGTATTCACACCCGGCTGCCGACCCAGAATCTGGTCGACGTAATGCAGATGCAGCGAGTGGCTTCCAAAAGTACCGCAGACCATGCCATCTGCCTCGCCAAAGTGAATCATCATGGCGCCAATCAGGGTGTGACGACGACGCATCTCTAGTTTTGCGTACTGCTCGGTGACGCCCTTACGCTCCATCATCTGATGGTAGGTCTCCCAGTACTGCCGATAACGCGAGTCCGACTCTGGATTCACCACCTCAAAATCGACCCCAGGCCGCAACCGAAGTCCGTAGCGCTCGATGCGCTGCTCTAAAACAGCGGGACGACCAATAAGAATCGGGATAGCTAGGTGTTCATCCGCGACAACCTGAACAGCACGCAGGACGCGCTCCTCTTCGCCCTCGGCATAGACGATGCGTCGAGGGGCTGCGCGTTTAGCCGCAGCGAAGATGGGCTTCATAAAGTTGCCGGAGTGATAGACAAACTCTTGGAGTCGATCGACGTATGCATCGAAGTCTTTGATGGGGCGTGTGGCAACGCCACTTTCCATCGCCGCCTTTGCGACTGCGGGCGCAATCTTCACAATCAGTCGCGGATCAAAGGGCTTCGGAATCAGGTACTCGGGGCCGAAAGAGAGCGCCCCAGAACCATAGGCAGCAGAGACCACTTCGCTCTGCTCTGCGCGCGCAAGCTCTGCTACCGCGTGCACCGCGGCCAGCTCCATCTGACGCGTAATCGTTGTAGCCCCCGAATCCAGCGCGCCACGGAAGATAAAGGGGAAACACAGAACGTTATTGACCTGGTTCGGATAATCCGTGCGGCCCGTTGCGACAATCGCATCATCACGAACCGCCTTCACATCCTCAGGAAGAATCTCTGGATTTGGATTGGCCAGCGCAAAGATCAACGGATTCGGCGCCATCTTCGCGACCATCTCTTGCTTGAGCACACCTCCTGCGGATAGCCCCAAGAAGATATCAGCGCCTTCAATCACCTCGATAAGCTTTCGCGCGTTGGTCTTTTGCGCAAACCGTTCCTTTTCAGGATCCATCAGTTCCTTGCGGCCCTCGTAGACCACGCCTTCAAGGTCCGTGACCCAGATGTTTTCTTTGGGTAGCCCAAGATCCAACAGCAGATCCAGACAGGCCAGCGCAGCAGCGCCTGCGCCAGAAACCACCATCTTGACCTTCTTGATGTCTTTATTGACGACCTTCAGTCCGTTAACGACCGCCGCACCCACCACGATCGCTGTACCGTGCTGGTCATCGTGAAAGACAGGGATCTTCATCCGATCACGTAGCTTGCGCTCAACATAGAAACAATCAGGCGCCTTGATATCTTCTAGGTTGATTCCTCCGAACGTCGGTTCCAACGCCGCAATGACTTCTACCAGGCGATCGACATCGAGCTCGTTGACCTCGATGTCGAAGACATCAATGCCCGCAAACTTTTTAAACAGAACCGCCTTCCCTTCCATCACGGGCTTTGCGGCTAAAGGTCCAATGTTGCCGAGTCCAAGCACGGCGGTGCCGTTCGTGATCACCGCAACCAGATTTCCTCGCGCGGTGTATCGATAGGCATTAACGGGATCCGCAACGATCTCTTCACAGGCTGCTGCCACCCCGGGTGAATACGCAAGCGCGAGATCACGCTGGTTAACAAGTTGCTTGGTGGGGGTAACGGAGATCTTTCCTGGGCTACCTTTCTCGTGATAGTCCAGCGCCTGCTTTCGAAAATGCGGGTCCATGAATGGCCTCAGAGGTGAAAGAAGGCGGAATTATCACACGCCTTTATCAGGCAAAAAGATGGGGTTTTACCGCGCCAGAACCCCAGTCCGTCCCGGATTCAACAGGTTCTGTGGATCGAATGCCGCCTTGATCTGCGCCGCAACCTTGGCCGACGCATCCTGCTGACGAAACCGCATCAGAAACTCCCCGACCGCAACTTGTATGTCTTCAAGCCGACTTGGGGTGATCCCCGTTCGGGCAAGCGTCGGCCGCAGATAAAACGCCCCTTGGGTGACATGGCCGCGCCAGATGCTTTGCATGCCAAAACGGGCAAAGATCTGATCCATCTGCCAGACGACGTCCATCAACAATGGCAGCGGGATAAGACAGTCTTGAAGGCACAGGTCCTGACGCGACACCGGCTCGCCGAATGCCCCATCAACCGAGACTACTGGAGGCACTAGACCAAGGTCCACAACAATCTTCTCCAAGTCTCGCAGCGCCAGCCGTAGCGAACGCTCATCGTCTCCATCAAACGCGATGGATACCGACGCGCGTCCCTTTGTCGTTGCCTGCGTCAGCACAACTGCTGTCGGCCCAAGCGATGCGATTGCAGAGATCTGCGACGCCATCTGCGCAAGATCCGTAAACACGACTGCTGCCCACAGGCGGTGAGCGGGACGCCTTGCGAGCTTTAATGTCACAGACTGCATGGTCGCCAATGTGCCCTCTGCACCGGCAAGCCACTGGGCAAAATTCACAAGGCCTGCTGTATTGGAAAACCGTGAGGACACACCGAATGCCTGGTTTTTGACGCCCAAGGTATCCGCGATCTGAAAGAGCTCTGGAATCAGACGATTTAGTCGTGCGTTTGAGAGCACCATCTCGCCACCATCGCCAAAAGATCCGAAGAGCGCCTGAGTGCCATCGGCCAGAATTAGATCCATGGTCTTAACCGCCTTCGCAGTATCGCCATAACGAAGCGCAGAATATCCCACTGCGTTATTCCCGACCATGCCACCCACTGTGACCTCTTCAGCCAACGGCATGTCCGCCGCGAGCCACAGATCATGCGTCGCCAGATTGGCATTCAACGCAGCAAGCGATATCCCCGGCTCGACCTTCACCGTCATTGCACTGCGATCAAGGTTGAGAATGCGATGCAGATAGCGACGCGTATCAATCACCAGACCTTCCCCTACGGACTGTCCCCGCAACGAAGTTCCGGCACCACGAGAAATAACAGGGACTTTTAAGTCCCTCGCGATATCGAGCGCGATCTGAAAATCCAGCAATGACCGAGGTACCGCCACGGCAACAGGCATCTTCTGATGGCCCGCGGAATCTTTTGTGTAAACGTGTTTTGCTGCGGGGTCAAAAAAGACCTCGCCTTGCATCTCTTTACTCAGACGCTCTTCGAGCCGACTGCGGGGTTCAGATGGCTTTAGACCACCGGATAGAAATGCACGCCGGCCAACGGACTTAGGCGAGTACCCGACCAATTGCAACCGCCAACAACCGATCTCGAATCTGCATCACGCGCTCTGGATAGTCTGTCGGCTGATCTGCGGCCACTCCGACATACGCCCGAAGGGCAGCCGGCTCTGAACCAAAGCGGTCAATGTACTCACGCAGAATCTGCGCACCGACCTGCATGTTGACCCAAGGATCCAAGGCCTGGCGTGCACCACCGAAAGACTTCAATTTTTCTGCATGGACATTGGGCATGATCTGCATAAGCCCAAGCGCCCCAACAGTGCTTTCTGCAAGCGGATTAAATCCGGACTCAATCGAGATCACTGCCAACAGCAGATAAGGGTCAAGACGATAGCTTCCCGCGGTCTCAAAACTCGCGCCTACCAGTTGCTCCACCGCGCCCATGGCCACGCGATGTCGATTTGCGATCCAACGCGCAACGCGCCGCTGCTCCACCGTCAGGTTCGTGGGTAGCACCGTGTAGACAGAATTCATCTGCCGTGGCGCGAGCGCCTCTGCGGCAAGCCCTGCCCAAGCAGACAGCCGGTCACGCCCGGCTGGCGTGAGCAGAGTCGATAGCGCGAGCAGACCAATCACGATGAATGTGGTGGTCCGCTGCTTCAGGGATTCCCAGCCCTGCATTACCGTGGGGCTGGTGTGGTTTGGATCGGTCATGTCAGTGGCTAGTGTAAGCCCACTTCACCAGGCTATCCATAGCGATTTTTGATCGACTTGCCTCGGGGTGATTCACCATGGCGACAAACACCACCCACCGGCCCTCGGCCGAGCGCACATAGCCTGCAAGCGCCCGGACATCATTAAGCGTCCCGGTTTTTAACCAGGCGCGCCCCTCAAGAACACTGTTGCGCATGCGATTCCTGACGGTGCCTTCAATGCCCATCATTGGCAGTGTGTTGACCCAGGCTTCCGCATCCGATCCCAGCAGTGCATCTGCTAAAAGACGCGCAAGGCTTACTGCGGATATTCGCTCTGCCCTGCTCAGTCCTGAACCGTTATCCATCACCAGTTCCGGAAAATGCATCCCCCGCGAAGCCAGATATTCCTGCACAATTTTTCGGGAACGATCACGCGTAGCGGCCTGGCCTTCCTTCGCTGAAAGATTCAGAAAGAGCTGCCGTGTCATTGGGTTGTTACTCATCTTGTTGATATCCGACACAAGATCAATCAACGGTCGTGGTGACTCCCACTGGACCAGCGTTCGCGCGTGCAATGGCGTTCCGCCCGAGACCAGTTCCACCTTGATCTCGCCGCCAACAGACTCCCATGCAGACCGAAAAGCATTGAATGCAAATCGTGCGTGATCAAAGACACTCACATAGAAATCCACACCATCACAACGCTTGCCAAGCTTCCCCGTGACGAGCAACTTTCCGTTGCGATCCATCTGCGCAGACACGCGTGACCGCAGACAAGTTCCCTCCACCATCTGCACGCGATTCGTCACATCAGCGTTTGGAAGACTCGGCTGAGTCATCAGCCTTACTTTTCGGCCAAGCTCCGGCCATACCGAGATGCGCACCGACTTGAAATTCACCATGGCCGCATGCGGGCCTACGTTATAGGTAGAATAAGGCCGCTGATCGAACTGCCCCGGGTCGGTCTCGGGCTCATCAAAACGCGTTCCATCGACAATCAGCTTGCCCTCGATACGGTCGATGCCCATGGCACGAAGGCGGCGGGCAATCTCCTCTAAATCTTCCACGACCAGCTTGGGATCCCCGCCCCCCTGGAAATACAGATCCCCCTTCAGCACCCCAGCCTGTAAATCGCCCGTCGTCGCAATCCGAGTCTGATGACGATAGTTGGGGCCCAATACCCCCAGAGCAGCCCGGGTTGTGACGAGCTTCATAACCGAGGCAGGATTGAAGGCACGATCCGCATTCAACCCCACCCCTTGGACGACAGGGCCTAGCAGCACCATCGGCGGCAGCGGCACCACCGCCACGCTCCAGGCAGACTCCGCCAGGCCTGCGCTGGCAATGAGCTGCTTTGCCTCGGCGGGAAGCGCGCCCACCCGTAACGAGGGCGCCGACTGCGCCAGCGAAAGCCCCGGGTGAAACCCGATTAGTAAAAACAGCAGGAGACGTGCGTTCTTAATCACTTCGTGAGATATTTTGGCCAAACAGGTTGTCCGAGCATTGAGGGATTGTCGCCTCGGAAGCTATCAAACGGAATTAGGGGACACAAAGTCATGGCGCTAGAAAAAAACGAGAACTACTTTGAACTGACGGACGACTCCGATCGCGCCTCGGCCATCGAGGCCCAGTTCAACGAGGACGCACTCGAAGAAGCGCGCCGCCGCACAGCGCCAGAGACCAGTCCTGATTTTGACGGCAAGCACTGTATCGAGTGCGGCGAGAAGATCCCTGCAGCCCGGCTTAAGCTCGGCAAGATCCGCTGTATCGAGTGCCAGTCGCTAAAAGAGCAAAAGACCAAGTTCTTCGGCGGCTAAACCCAGCCGACCCTTACCCACGCAAAACTAGGGTTTACCCTAGTTTTTTCAAGGTGCGCCCTTGAAAACGGACCCCTTTGACCCTACCATTAGCACTCAAGAGCGTCGAGTGCTAACAAAATCGCACGCTCGAAACCCGTATCTAACCTGTCTTTAACGGAATGGAGCTTTTGGTATGAAATTGCGTCCCCTACACGACCGCCTCGTGGTCAAACGTCTCGACAACGAGCGCAAAACCGCCTCTGGCATCGTGATCCCCGATAACGCCGCTGAGAAGCCCGACCAGGGTGAAGTGCTGGCTGTCGGCAACGGAAAGATCCTGGAAGACGGCAAAGTCCGTGCCCTCGACGTCAAGGTTGGCGACAAGGTGCTCTTTGGCAAGTACTCCGGCCAGACCGTAAAGGTCGACGGCGAAGAGCTGCTGGTGCTGCGCGAAGACGACGTGATGGCTGTCATCGCTTAATTTTTTTGATAACGAATTTTTAATGGAGTCCAAATAATGGCTGCCAAGCAAGTCCTGTTTAGTGATGATGCCCGCCACAAGATGGTGGCAGGTGTAAATATTCTGGCCAACGCGGTCAAAGTTACCCTCGGCCCCAAAGGCCGTAACGTTGTTCTCGAGCGCTCTTTCGGCTCACCCACCGTGACTAAAGACGGTGTGTCCGTTGCCAAAGAAATCGAACTCAAAGACAAGTTCGAGAATATGGGCGCACAGATGGTGAAGGAAGTCGCTTCCAAGACCTCCGACACCGCCGGTGACGGCACCACCACAGCAACCGTGCTGGCGCAGGCCATCGTTCGCGAAGGCATGAAGTACGTTGCTGCTGGTATGAACCCGATGGATCTGAAGCGCGGTATCGACAAAGCCGTTGCTGCCATCACCGAAGAACTCAAGAAGATCAGCAAACCATGCACCACTTCCAAAGAAATCGCCCAGGTGGGCGCGATTTCCGCCAACTCCGATCAGGAAATTGGCGACATCATTTCCCAGGCGATGGAAAAAGTTGGCAAGGAAGGCGTGATCACCGTCGAAGACGGCAAGTCACTGAACAACGAGCTGGATGTCGTTGAGGGCATGCAGTTTGACCGTGGCTATCTCTCCCCCTACTTCATCAACAACCCTGAAAAGCAGAGCGCACTGCTCGACGATCCTTTTGTCCTGCTCTATGACAAGAAGATCTCGAACATCCGTGACCTGCTGCCCGTGCTCGAGCAGGTTGCCAAGTCTGGCCGTCCGCTGCTGATCGTTGCAGAAGACGTTGAAGGCGAGGCCCTAGCTACCCTGGTGGTTAATAACATGCGCGGCATCCTGAAGACCGTTGCTGTGAAGGCGCCTGGTTTTGGCGATCGTCGCAAGGCAATGCTTGAAGATATGGCCATCCTGACCGGCGGTACCGTGATCTCGGAAGAGACCGGCATGACGCTCGAGAAGGCCACACTGCAAGAGCTGGGCCGTGCAAAGCGTGTTGAGATCGGCAAAGAGAACACCACGATCATCGACGGTGCTGGCGATACGAAAAACATCGAGGCACGTGTCAAGCAGATCCGTGTTCAGATCGAAGAAGCGACCAGCGACTACGACCGTGAGAAGCTGCAAGAGCGTGTTGCCAAGCTGGCAGGCGGTGTCGCAGTGATCCGCGTTGGTGCTGCAACCGAAGTCGAGATGAAAGAAAAGAAAGCACGTGTCGAAGACGCGCTCCATGCAACTCGTGCCGCTGTTGAAGAAGGCATCGTTGCTGGTGGTGGCGTTGCCCTGCTGCGTGCTCGCGCTGCAGTCTCGGTCAAGGGTAGCAACCCCGACCAGGACGCAGGTATCAAGATCGTCATGCGCGCAGTCGAAGAGCCCCTGCGCCAGATCGTGGCCAACTGTGGCGAAGAGCCCAGCGTGGTTGTGAACAAGGTGCTCGAGGGCAAAGGCAGCACCGGCTATAACGCTGGTACAGGCGAGTTCGGCGACATGTTGGCCATGGGTGTTGTTGATCCCACCAAGGTGACCCGCACAGCCCTGCAGAACGCAGCCTCTGTTGCTTCTCTCATGCTGACCACCGACTGTATGGTGGCAGAAGCCCCCGCAGACGACAAAGCAGGCGGCGGCATGCCTGGTGGCATGGGCGGTATGGGTGGCATGGGCGGTATGGGCGACATGGGCATGTAATTGCC
>JBDLRA010000120.1:0-2651 GCA_039800285.1 Pseudomonadota bacterium | reverse complement strand
GCATCAGGGACGCCGAAAGCTTACGGTCTGTATCCGAAAGGGCTGCCTCTGCAATCCCCTTTGCGGGATACGGGCGGCTACTGGGCGGCGTTGTGGCGACTGAACGCAGGAAGTTATCGGTAGCGTTGATGATTCGGTCGATAGGAGAAAGAGCTCGCATAGGAATATTTCGTCGTTTGGTGAACGCCAGACGTCTACAGCACGAAGACTGCCATTTAGGCGGCGAAGAAACGCTTCACCAGTAACTGCCAGAAGGCAGCGCCAATGGGAATCAGATCGTCGTTAAAGTCGTAGCTAGGATTATGTAAGGTGCATGGCCCAAGACCATGGCCATGCGCACGATGCAAACCGCTGGCATCGCCGTTTCCTAAAAAGATATACGCGCCAGGTTTTTCCAGCAGCATGTAGGCGAAGTCTTCTGCACCCATCGTGGGTTCGATGTTCCGTACCACCATCGACTCCCCAACGATCTCTGCCGCTACATCGGCCGCGAACATCGCCTCCTTGGCGTGATTGATCGTGGGCGGATAGTTCCGATGGAACTCAAAATCCGAGTGGGCATTAAACGCAGAAGGCAGCTGGTCGCAGATGCGCTTCATCCCAGCTTCAATCGTGTCTAGGGCCTGGGTGCTAAAAGTCCGCACCGTTCCCTGCATGACACAGGCGTCTGGAATGACGTTTGTAGCTTCTCCCGCATTGACCTGCGTCACTGACAAGACGGTCGCATCGATCGGCTTCGTCTCGCGAGAGACCAGGCTCTGAAAGGCCTGAATCATGTGGCTGGCGACCAGTACAGGGTCAACACCCAGGTGGGGCATGGCCGCATGGGCACCCTTGCCGCGCACAGTAATGTGAAATTCATTGCTTGAGGCCATCATCGGCCCAGGGTTCACACCGAACTCACCCACACGAAGACCGGGCCAGTTATGGATGGCATAGACCGCATCGCACGGAAAGCGCTCAAACAGACCATCATCGATCATGCTCTTCGCACCACCGCCACCTTCTTCGGCAGGCTGAAAAATAAAGATGACGGTACCCGCAAAGTCACGATCCATCGACATGGCCTTTGCTGCTGCCAAGAGCGTTGCCGTGTGGCCATCGTGACCGCAAGCGTGCATCTTGCCGACATGCTTACTGGCGTGGTCAAACGTATTGAGCTCGGTCATAGGAAGGGCATCCATGTCGGCGCGAAGTCCGATCATCTTGTGCCCAGAGGGCCCACTACTGGGGGCCACCCCTTTCAAGACCCCAACAACACCGGTCTTTCCAAGTCCGGTGTGGACCTCGTCAAGGCCATATTCCTTAAGCGCCTTAGCCACAATCTCGGCTGTTCGGTGCTCTTCAAATTTCAGCTCAGGGTGGGCATGAATGTCGCGCCGAATCGCTCGGATCGGGCCAACAATGCCGCTGATTGCCTCAGGAATTTTCATGTTTTTGATTTTATCGATAAATGACTTCGACGGCGTCTTTCGCGAAATGTTGCATTAACAGACGAATGAATTCCTCTTCGGGTTTTACCCGCCAGGCTTCAGGGAGCTGAATATCGCACTCAGCACCCCCACGATCCATGCGGATAAAGATCGGGCAGCCATGTTGCGCTGCACGCCAAGGCTCGAGGAGATCCCTGAGCTTCGCAGGGGTATTGGCAGCCTGACCATTGCCTGAAGCGGTCTCTGGCGTCATCTTGACCCGAATGCCAAGGGCAAATCGCGCGCGGGCCTCGCCTAGGGTGAGTATCTCTGAGGCAGATCCACGATACCCCCCAGAAAAATCATCGTTCTCAATTCTGGCCTGCAGAATCAAGGGCTCATCGACCTTAATCGAATGACGGTGTTGATCCCAGAGTTCAGAGAACACTGTGACCTCAAGTTTTCCGGTGCCATCATCGATCTCGACGATGCGCATCATGCCGCGTTTGGTCATCTGCGCACGGCTGGCACTGACCACGCCGGCAATCCAGACGGGATCGCGCGAGGGCACTTGGCGATTGAGCGGGGTTGAGACAAAGCGTCGAATCTCTTGGGCATAGGGCGTAAACAGATGCCCCGAGAAACAGTAGCCAAGCGCCTGTTTTTCTTCGAGCAGTCGCTGCCGCTCGGTCCATGGTGCGACCTTTGGCATCTCAATCACAGGGGCCTGTCCTGGGACTTCTTCAAAAAGACCTCCCTGATGGGCGCTTGCCTGCGCCTGATCGGCGGCCATCACAGCAAGACCCACACTCGCGACAACCTGCGCCCGATTCTCGTGAAGCGCGTCGAACGCACCTGCCTTCACTAACGCCTCAATCGCCCGTCGGTTCACTACACGACGATCGATGCGGGCACAGAAGTCAAAAATATCTTTAAACGGACCATCGTTCTGACGCGTTGCGAGGATTGCCATAACCGCACTCTCACCGACACCTCGGATAGCACCCAGGCCATACTGAACGACAAGCCCTTCTTCGGGTGTCGCACCCGGTACGGGCTCGAATCGATAGTTCGATGCATTGATGTCCGGCGCCTTGATACGAACCTTATTGGCGCGCGTATCGGCGCTAAAGAATGCGACCTTATCCGTGTCATCCATATCGGCAGACAAGGTGGCTGCCATGAACTCCGCAGTGTGGTGCGCTTTTAGCCAGGCGGTCTGGTAAGTGAGCACCGCGT
>JBDLRA010000119.1:0-10224 GCA_039800285.1 Pseudomonadota bacterium | reverse complement strand
ACTGGGTGCCAGGGCCCACACGAAGCTGCGCCACCTTGGCCGCAAGCTTCTGGGCGAACTCATCATAGACACCAGACTGAACATATAGGCGATTGGCGCAGACACAGGTCTGGCCGGCGTTGCGATACTTCGAAGCCATCGCGCCGTCGACAGCAGCATCAATATCCGCATCATCAAAAACGATAAACGGGGCATTGCCACCGAGTTCCAGCGAGAGCTTTTTGATGGTGTCGGCTGACTGGCGCAACAGGATTCGGCCGACCTCGGTCGAACCCGTAAACGACAACTTGCGAATACGAGGGTCCTCACAGAGGACTTTGCCAATTTCTGGCGCAGCCTGAGCATCCCCAACGACCACATTAAACACACCCGCAGGAATGCCCGCTTTGGTCGCGAGATCGGCCAGCGCCAGCGCGGTCATCGGTGTTGCCTCTGCAGGTTTGACAATAACAGTGCACCCCGCGGCGAGAGCGGGTGCACACTTACGTGTAATCATAGCCAGCGGGAAGTTCCAAGGGGTAATTGCTGCGGCCACTCCGATGGGTTCTTTCATAACCAACAACTTACGCCCCGGAACCGGCGAAGGAATCACATCGCCATAAACACGCCGAGCCTCCTCAGCAAACCATTCCACAAAAGAGGCGCCATAGAGTACCTCGCCTTTTGCTTCTGCCAACGGTTTTCCCTGCTCCGTCGTCATCAACAGGGCCAGCGCGTCGGCGTGTTCAAGAATCAGCGCATACCAGGCCTTCAGTCGAAGACTGCGCTCACGAGAGGTCATCGCCCGCCAGGCAGGTAACGCAGCCTCTGCTGCCGCGACCGCCGCAAGCGTATCGGCGCGACCCATATTGGCCACCATGGCAATCGTTTCACCCGTTGCCGGGTTGGTCACGGAAAACTCGCGACCCGACTGGGCACTCACCCAGTTGCCATCAATAAATCCTTTTGTAAACCGCAAGACATCTGTCATACGAGACTCACTTACTTCATCGTCGGCATCACAAACTCAGCGCCCGCACGAATGCCTTTCGGCCAACGCTGCGTCACCGCCTTATAACGGGTGTAAAAACGAACACCTTCTGGGCCATGCATATGATGGTCACCGAACAAGGAATCCTTCCAGCCACCGAACGAGTGGAAGGCCATCGGCACAGGGATGGGCACGTTAATCCCGATCATGCCCACCTGAATACGCGAAGCAAATTCACGCGCGCTATCGCCATCCCGCGTAAACAACGCAACACCGTTGGCATAGGCATGCCCATGGATCAATGACACCGCCGCTTCAAAATCAGGAACCCGCACCACGCTCAGAACAGGACCAAAAATTTCTTCTCTATAGATGGTCATATTGGGCGCGACATGATCAAACAGACAAGGCCCGATATAGAACCCCTGCTCTGCCCCCGGAACCTGAAGACCTCGACCGTCTACCACCAACTTAGCCCCTTCAGTAACCCCGGTATCCACATAACCACGGACCTTCTCAAGATGCGCCTTCGTCACCAACGGCCCCATCTCGGCACCTTTTTGATCGCCAGGTAAAACACGAATCGCACGGGCCTTTTCTGCAATCTTCGCGACCAGCTGATCAGCAACACTCCCAACAGCAACGGCCACAGAAATCGCCATACAACGCTCGCCTGCCGAGCCGTAGGCAGCGCCAATCAGCGCATCCACAGCCTGATCAAGATCAGCATCCGGCATCACAACAAGATGGTTCTTTGCGCCACCGAGTGCCTGCACACGCTTGCCATGTTGAGTCGCAGTGTCATGGATATATTTCGCAATCGGCGTGGAGCCGACAAAACTCACCGCACTCACGGAAGGGTGCGTGATCAATGCATCCACGGACTCTTTGTCTCCTTGAACGACATTAAACACACCGTCCGGAAGGCCGCACGCTTTTAACCCCTGGGCCACCATCAAGGACGGCGACGCATCTCGCTCTGACGGTTTCAATACAAAGGTGTTGCCGCAGGCGATTGCAACGGGATACATCCACATCGGCACCATGACCGGAAAATTAAACGGCGTGATCCCCACGCAGACCCCAACGGGCTGACGCAAAGACCAGGCATCAATTCCACTACCGACCTGCTCGGTGTACTCGCCTTTCAAAAGGTGGGGAATCCCGCAGGCAAATTCAACCACCTCAAGTCCGCGCTGCACTTCGCCACGGGCATCGTCTAAGGTCTTCCCATGCTCAGCAGTAATCGCACGCGCCAGATCATCTGCATGACGCTCAACCCACTCTTTGAAGGCGAACATCACACGCGCGCGTTTGATCGGTGGCGTCGCCGCCCAGGCCGGCAAGGCTGCAGCGGCCGACGCAATCGCACGCTCTGTTTCGGCCTTCGATGACAAGGCCACTTCGCGAGCGACCTGTCCTGTGGCTGGGTTAAAAATCGGCGCCTTGCGGCTTGACGAAGACACCTGATGCTCACCGGCAATCCAATTGCCAAGCACAGGCTCTTTCAGAGCATTAAACAACTGAGCAGACTGTTGCATCAAAACATCTCCAAGGTGCCATAGGCCATTCTTGCAATGAGAACAACCAATAAGATTAAGAAAAATCGACGAACAAACTGACTGCCTTTCGTGACTGCCAAGTGGGTGCCCACAAAAGCCCCCGCGATATTGGAAGCCGCCATCGCTAGCGCTGCGAGAAGAAAAAACTCGCCTGCCGGAAGAAAGAACGCCAGCGCCGCAAGATTGGTCATGAGATTCACCATCTTGCTCGATGCCGACGCATGCAGGAAATCATAACCAAAGAAGCGCACAAAAATGAAAATCAGAAAGGCCCCTGTCCCCGGACCAAAAAACCCGTCATAAAACCCGAGCAATGCACCTGTCGCGAAACCCGCCAATCGCGCCTTCGTCACCGAAAAACGCGGATCATGAACAGACCCAAGTTCTTTCTTACGAAACGTCGCAATCGCCACAATAATCAGCAACACCAGCACCAAAGGCTGCGCCAGCTCCCGTGGCAATAGGCTCACCGCTGCAGCACCCAGCCAGCCGAAAATCGCTGCGCCAATCAACGCCGGTAACAACGCATCCCACGACAGCTTTACCGCACGCACGTAACGCGTTGCCGCAATAAAGGTCCCCGAAATGGCTGCGATCTTATTGGTCCCAAATAGACTTGCCGCACTCCCCTGAGGGACTAGGGCGAATAAGGCGGGAACCTGCACGAGCCCGCCGCCACCGACCACCGCGTCCACAAATCCAGCAACAAACGCAAACAACGCCAGCAAAAAAAGGACCCAGCCTGTTGGGCCGCCGGCCTCACCCAGACTCAGAATTTCAGAAATCATGGAACCCCATCGTTGATCATCAGGCACAAGGCCCTCGAAGCCTTGTTAGCATGACGCTATGAAACCGTTGATTGTGACATCCGGAGATCCCGCTGGTATCGGCCCAGAGATCGTGCTCAAGGCCGCTCGCCAATGGCAAGACATGGGAGACAACCAAAGACCGTTGCTAATCACGGGAGACCCTGACTGGTTTCAGTCCCTGGCAGAAGAGATAGATATTTCCACCAAAAATATGAAATTTATTCCTGTTAAATGGAATAAAGACTCTATATTTCCAGGAAAAGTGGGAAAAGACGCTGGTCAAGCGGGTTTTGAGTCGATTCGAGCGGCGGTTTCTTTGTGTATGAAAGGCGAGTCCACGGGCATTGTCACAGCCCCCATTCACAAGGAATCCCTCGCACTTGCTGGTCATCCCTGGCCGGGGCATACCGAAATGCTGGCCGAACTGGCCAGCCCTTCCGCTCCACCAGCGGTTCGCATGATGCTGGTCAATCCAGATCTCCGCGTTGTTTTAAATAGCGTGCATGTCGCCCTAAAAGACATGATCGATGCACTGAGCACCGAGGACCTTATCCAGACCATCGTGCTGGCCCACGCGGCCTGCCAACAATTGGGCGTGACCCGACCCAGGATCGCTGTTGCCGGGCTTAACCCCCATGCAGGCGAATCCGGCCTCTTTGGTCGCGAAGAGATCGACATCATCAGTCCGGCCATTCTTCGTGCGCAGCAGCTCGGCCTAAACGTCTCGGGGCCATGGCCAGGCGACACGATTTTCATGCGCGCGCGCGGCCATCGCGAATTTGATGTTGTCATCGCCCAGTATCACGATCAGGGCTTAATTCCTATCAAATATCTTGGTCTGGATCAGGGGGTCAACATCACCCTTGGCCTTCCCTTTATTCGAACCAGCGTAGACCATGGAACCGCCTTCGATCTTGTTGGGAAGCAGGCTGCCGACCCAGGATCGCTTCTTGCCGCCATCGCCCTCGCAGACCGTTTCGCCAGTCAGGCAGAACACCCAACGCAACGGCCCATTAACCATTAGTCACTAAGAAATATCTGTCGCCAAATGCAAGCGGAGCTCCTCGCCATCTGCACAGGAAAAGTTCAACCCCTGATCATGCGCGACCCTCATGACGAACGAATCCTGATGCAGGAGATGTCTGCGATTGTGAAATCCCCCATTCAGCAGGGATCCGATCAAACCGCACCAGACGTCGCATGCCACGCCCTCGGCATTGAAGGCGACGAGCAGGCGGATCTATCCGTACACGGCGGCATTGACCAGGCGATCTATTGCTATCCATCAGAACACTACCAGGCATGGAAAGAACACCTGCCCTGGTTAACCTCCATCGAAACAACACCATTCGGTCTCGTGGGAGAGAACCTCTGCACACAAGGGATTAGCGAAGGCGATATCTTCGTTGGCGATCAGATTCAGATCGGAGAAACCTGTCGACTGATCGTGACTCGGCCACGCATTCCTTGTGCCAAATTCAACGCGCGCATGAAATCAAATCAGGCCGTCAAGATCATGGTGCAAGAAGGTCTTTGCGGATGGTATTGCCGTGTCCTTACGCCCGGCAGAATAAAAACCGGGGATCCCTTCACGGTGATCCCCGGTTCTCGAGAAACAACAATCAGTACATCGTTTCAGGCGCTAGGCCGCAAGGCGCTCCTGTAAACGCGCCTCCAAGGTCACCTTGGTCTGCGCCAAGGCAGGGGGTAGCCCGTGGTTCAGTTTGTCAAACAGTTCTGCGTGCAGTGCGAACTCATCTTTCCATGCCTTGGCATCAATCGATGCAATCTTCGAGTACTGATCTTCAGTAAACGACAGCCCCGTCCAGTCAATATCCTGATAGCTCGGCGTCACACCAAAAACGTGCTCAACCCCTTTGGCCTGGCCTTCAATTCGCTGCAGCATCCACTTCAGTACTCGTGCGTTTTCACCAAACCCAGGCCAGACAAATCGACCGGATTCATCTGTTCTAAACCAGTTCACACAGAAAATCTTCGGTAACGATGCGCCCGTAGACTTCAGCTTTTCACCGAGTGATAACCAATGACCAAAGTAGTCCGCCATGTTGTAACCGCAGAACGGCAGCATCGCAAACGGATCGCGACGGACAACGCCCTGCTGTCCAGCCGCAGCCGCCGTTGTCTCTGAGCCCATCGTCGCCGCCATATAGACACCCTCAACCCAGTTACGGGCCTCGGTGACTAAAGGCACCGTCGTCGAGCGACGACCACCAAAGATAAAGGCATCAATCGCGACACCAGCAGGATCATCCCAGGCAGCATCAATCACTGGGTTCTGGGTCGCCGCAACGGTGAATCGTGCATTCGGATGAGCCGCCTTACGACCTTCCGCTTTGGCCTGCTCGGGCGTCCAATCTTTTCCTTGCCAATCAATGCAATGTGCAGGCGGTGTCTCTGTCATGCCTTCCCACCAGACATCACCATCGTCCGTCAGTGCGACGTTCGTAAAGATGACGTTTTCTTTTAAAGACGCCATGCAGTTGTAATTGGTCTTTTCATTCGTGCCCGGTGCCACACCGAAATAACCCGCCTCTGGGTTAATGGCACGTAAACGCCCCTGGGCGTCTGGCTTAATCCAGGCAATATCATCGCCAATCGTCGTGATCTTCCAGCCGCCGTTATCAAGTCCCTTTGGCGGAATTAACATCGCAAAGTTTGTCTTCCCGCAGGCAGAAGGAAACGCTGCTGCGACGTGATACTTTTTCCCCCACGGCGCCTGAACACCAAGGATCAGCATGTGTTCGGCAAGCCAGCCAGGATTGGTGGCCTGCGCTGCATGACGGCCCATGGTCGATGCGATTCGCAGCGCAAAACATTTCTTACCAAGCAGCGCATTGCCACCGTAACCAGACCCATAAGACCAGATCTCCTGCGTCTCGGGGAAGTGCACAATGTATTTGGTGGGATTACACGGCCAGGCAACATCTTTCTCATTGCTCGCCAACGGTTTACCGACCGTATGAAGACAGGGCACAAAAGAACCTTGTTCGCCCAGCACGTCATAAACCGCCTTTCCCATACGCGTCATCAAGCGCATATTGACGACAACATACGGTGAATCCGATAACTCCACACCGATATGCGCAATGGGAGAACCCAGTGGCCCCATCGAAAACGGGATGACATACATGGTGCGTCCTGCCATACACCCTTCAAACAGACCATCTAAGGTCTGACGCATCTCTTTGGGATCAATCCAATTGTTAGTCGGGCCCGCATCTTCACGTCGCTCAGAACAGATGTAGGTGCGGTCTTCTACCCGGGCCACATCTGACGGGTCTGACCAGGCCAGATACGAGTTAGGCCGCTTTGCTGGGTTTAATTTTTTAAGCGTCCCGGCGGCTACCATTTCCTGGCAAAGACGATCGGACTCTTCTGCGGAACCATCACACCAGACGACCTGCGCAGGTTTGGTCTTTTCTGCAATCGTCTTAACCCAGTTAATCAGACCCTGATGACGAACAAAACTGGGGGGAGAAATCTGCACCATATGCTTGCTCACTGGAACGAATTAGAATGAGTCGCAGTTTACCATCGCCCCTATAACGCTATGACCTCATCACCATCCCTGGTTTTCCTGACCTGCGGCGGCACTATTGAAAAAATATATCAACCTAATACAGGACAGCTGACGTTCGATCAGTCCCACATTTCAGATTGGGTAAAGCAATTTCGAATCTCACAATCGGTCAGCGTTGACGTGGTGATGTTGATTGATAGCCTTGAAATGAACGACAGCCATCGAAAAACCCTGGCCCGTACCGTCGCGAATACCCCGGGAAATCAGATCGTGATTCTTCATGGCACAGACACCATGGTCGAAAGCGCCAAGTGCGTAATGCTGCATTGCAGAGAGGATCAGACCATTGTGTTTACAGGGGCAATGGTTCCCGCAAGCCAACAGCAGTCAGATGCTTTTTTTAATATTGGTCTTGCCACCGGCGCGGTACAAACCTTGCCACCTGGGGTTTACATTGCCATGAGTGGCCAGATCTTTCCTGCGAATGCGGTTCAGAAAAACAAATCCCTGGGTCGGTTTGAATCGACCGAATCGGATAACGGAACACTGCGCATTACAAAACGAAAACAGACTGGCGGGTTTCGTTAAAAAGATCGTAAGAATTTATTTGCCGATACAGAACTGACCAAAAATCTCTCCCAAGAGGTCATCAGAGGAAAACTCCCCCGTGATCTCTCCAAGCGCTCGTTGTGCAAGCCTAAGAGATTCCGCCAACAAATCGAGCTGAGATTCAGCGAGCGTAGTTGCCGCCGCAGACAGTGCCTGTTGGCAATTCATCAACGCCTGCAGGTGCCTTGCGCGGGCAGAAAACACACCCGCAGAGGCATCCCCGGTCCAGCCCGCTAGATGAAGTAACGACTGTCGTAAGGCAGACAGACCAAGACCCGTCTTAGCCGACACAGAAATGATCTGTTGATCAACGTCTTGTGAGACCAACGATCCTTGGGTCTGCGTGAGATCACTTTTATTCAAGACGCGAATCACCGCACGGGCCGCGGGCGCACGAGCAATCACTTGTTGTTCTAAGGCCTGATCTGCCGGAATCAGTCCGCTGGCATCTGACAGCAACAAAACCGCCTGCGCCTGTTCAATCGCCTGCCAGGTTCTTTCAATGCCGAGTCGTTCAACAGGATCCTCCGTAACGCGAAGCCCTGCAGTGTCAATGATATGCATGGGCACCCCGTCAATGGAGATCTCCTGAATAATGCGATCACGGGTGGTGCCTGCGATATCAGTGACCAGCGCAATATCTTGCTCTGCCAAGGCATTTAATAAAGAGGACTTGCCCACATTGGGCGCGCCAACCAAGACCACCCGCAGACCCTCGCGAAGCACAGCGCCTCGCCCGGCTGCTGCAGTAATGTCTCTTAACTGATCGGTTAGCCGAATCAGTCGCTCTGCAACATTTTCACGCGCGATGAAATCAATGTCTTCTTCTGGAAAATCCAGACAGGCTTCAACACGCATCTGCAGATCGATCAGTCCTGTCCGCAATAAAGAAATCTTTTCACTGAATTGACCTTGAAGCGAAGCGACGGCACTTCGCGCTGCGCGTGCCGACCCCGCCTCAATCAGATCGGCAACCGCCTCTGCCTGGGCAAGGTCCAGCTTGTCATTGAGAAAAGCACGCTGGGTGAACTCACCTGGACGCGCTAACCGAATCGGGTATTCCGCGTCTGATCCAACAGACAGGCAGCGCTGAAGCACAAGCCCGAGCACACCTGGGCCACCATGCCCTTGCAGCTCTAAGACATCCTCACCGGTATAGGAATGGGGCCCAGGGAAAAAAATCGCCAGCCCATCGTCAATGGGTCCACCATGTTCATCGAGGAATGACAAGTGGGTTGCCTGCCGAGGAACAAGCGTCCGCCCACAGAGCGCCTGCATCACAGCCCGGGTCGCTGGACCCGATATACGAACAACCCCAATTGCGCCCCGGCCCGGCGCTGTTGCGATCGCAACAATGGAATCCATGCCGGGGGTCTTTAAGACATCAGCACAAACTATCGGTGTGCGGCAGAAGTCTTTTCAATCTGCTTCATCACATACCACTGCTGTGCAATGGACAGAACGTTGTTGACCAACCAGTAAAGCACGAGACCGGCAGGAAAGAAGAAGAAGAACACCGAGAAGACAATCGGCATGGCCATCATGACCTTTGCCTGAATCGGATCCGGTGGGGGAGGATTCAGTTTGGTCTGAATGAACATCGTGATCGCCATAACAATCGGCAGAATGTAATAGGGATCAGGCGTCGAGAGGTCCGTAATCCATCCCAACCAAGGTGCATTACGCATCTCCACGCTGGCCAGTAACACCCAGTAGAGCGCAATGAACACCGGGATCTGAATCAGAATCGGAAGACAGCCTCCGAGCGGATTAATCTTCTCTGTTTTATAGAGCTCCATCATCGCCTGGTTGAGCTTGGCCTTGTCATTAGCATAAACCTCGCGAAGTTTCATCAGACGAGGCGTCACTGCCTTCATCTTCGCCATCGATTTATAGCTTGCGGCAGACAGCGGATAGAAGATGAGCTTGATGATGACCGTCAAGAGCACAATCGCCCAGCCCCAGTTAGCAACAATGTCATACAACTTTTCCAACAGCCAATAAATGGGCTTTGCCAAGAACGTCAGCCAGCCATAGTCAACAACCAGCTCCAGACCTGGTGCCAATTTCTCAAGGGTGTCTTGTAGTTGAGGGCCAGCAAACAAGACTGCTTCGTGTGTCTGTTGCGCACCAGGAGCAATCACAGGCAGCGCCTGAATCATGCCGACGCTATAGAGGTTGTTCTCGATACGACGGGTATAGAACTCGCGAGGCGCTTCATTTTTTGGAACCCAGGCACTAACGAAATAGTGCTGAACAATCCCCAGCCAGCCATCGCTTGCGCTCTTGACATGCGTTGCCTTGTTTTTTTCGATATCGCTGAAATCAATCTTTTGAAATTTGCCTTCATTGGTGTAGATCGCAGGCCCAATGAAGGTCTGATAGAACTGGCTCTCTCCAGGAGGGCGGTTGCCGTCTCGCATGAGCTGGAGATAAACCATGGGATTAACCGGATCCGCGCCCGTATTTTGAACGGTGTGCGCAACACGCACGACAAAACCAGTTTCATCAATGGAATAGGTTTTCGTAAGCTTTACGCCGCCGGCTTCCGCAACAATGGCAAGGTGTCGATCAGGATCTAATCCTTCACGCAAAGAAGTTTTTTTAAAGGTCGTGGTGTGATTGGGATAGGCAATTTGTTGGGCTGAATTCCCAACAAGACCAGACTGTGCTTCATAACGTCGCTGGCTATTCTGATCGAACAGAACAACACGATTTCCCTCATAGGCATCA
>JBDLRA010000118.1:0-3593 GCA_039800285.1 Pseudomonadota bacterium | reverse complement strand
TCGCCTTCATCGCTCGCTCCGCCACCAGGAGATGCGACGGTGACAACAGTGGGATTCTCACCGGCATGCAGTACAGGGGTGACACCTGCGGGCATGACCAGATCACGGACGTGTACGGAATGACCCACGGCCAGAGTCGAGAGATCTACCTCAATGAACTCGGGCAGATCTTTGGGCAGACAGGTGATCAGAACATCGTTCATCACGTGGCTGACCATCGCACCAGAGAGTTTCACTGCGGGGGAGATGTCCTGGTTCTTGAAGTGCAAAGGTACTTTGGTCTGCAGCTTTGCATTGGCATCAACGCGCTGGAAATCAACGTGCTGCACGAGCGGCTTATAAGGATGCATCTGATAGTCACGCAGGAGAACCTGCTCTGACTTGCCGTCAATCTCAAGATCCAAAATGGACGAGTGAAAGGCTTCTACCTTCAGCGCCAACAGGATGGGGTTATGGTCCATCTCGATATTGATGGGCGATTTTTTGGCACCGTAGACAATTCCCGGTACCTTACCGCTGCGGCGGAGACGGCGGCTCGCACCCGATCCCTGCACCGTGCGGGAAGACGCAACAACTTTCATGTACTACTCCTTCGACAAAAACGTGCCAGAAATTGGCACGGTGAAAAATCCTTTCAACTCAGTCAGCTGCCGCGACCAGCAATCTGGTGGGATGAAAGGGGCTAAAAAGGGTTACTCAACAAAGAGCGAACTCACTGAGTCCGACTTGACGATCCTGAGAATGGTCTCGGCCACAAGGCCGGCACACGATAATACGCGAATCCGGCCAATCGCCTGGGCTTCCGCGGACAATGGGATGGAATCGGTCACGACTAGCTCATCTAAGGCTGAGTGGGCGATCCGGTCGACGGCACCGCCTGAGAGCACCGCATGGGTACAGTAGGCGACGACACGATCGGCACCATGGTCTTTTAGGGCCTGGGCGGCCTTGGTCAGGGTTCCAGCCGTATCAACCATGTCGTCCATGATCATGCAGACCCGTCCCTTGACGTCGCCGATGATGTTCATGACCTCGGAGATATTGGCCTTGGGACGGCGTTTATCGATGATCGCCAGGTCACAGTCCATCTGTTTGGCGAAGGCACGTGCACGCACCACACCGCCCACATCGGGGGAGACCACCATCAGGTTGGGGTAGGTCTGCTGCCAGACGTCCGCAAGAATGATTGGTGCCGCGTAGATGTTATCAACAGGGATATCAAAGAATCCCTGGATCTGATCGGAGTGCAGATCCATCGTGAGCACGCGATCGACACCGACACTCTGCAGCATGTTGGCAACGACCTTGGCGCTGATTGGCACGCGTGATGAACGGACGCGTCGATCCTGACGCGCATAACCAAAGTAAGGAACAGCCGCCGTGATGCGCTCTGCAGAGGCGCGGCGCAGAGCGTCGCACATCAGCATGACTTCCATCAGGTGATCATTGGCGGGTGCGCAGGTGGATTGCAGAACGACCACGTGCTTACCGCGCACGTGCTCAAGAATTTCTACGGTGGATTCGCCATCACTGAACTGGGCGACATTGGCGCGTCCGACGCGTGTATTTAAGTGGCGCGCGACATCCGCAGCAAGCTTGGGATTTGCGTTGCCCGTAAAGATCATCAGCCCTTCGGGGGCGCCGCCTTCTTTGTTCAATATGCGGTCGACCATGTCAATCTCTCATCTCGGGCAAGGCTAGTGGATGGCTGGGGAGGAAGGATTCGAACCCTCGAATGCCGGAATCAAAATCCGGTGCCTTAACCAACTTGGCGACTCCCCAACAGGTTACTTACATTTTCGTGCACCTCATCCAGCCGGTCTTTCAGGGTGCACCGCTAATGTCTTGCAGACCTTCAACCGGGACAGACACTGACCCGCCGTAGACTGCTGATAAGACGTCATCTGGTGCAACATGCGTTCAGCCTGGCTCTGGTCTACTGCGGTGCAAAAAACTGCGCCCCCCGAACCTGACATTCGAACTGCTTCTGGTGCGATGCCTTCGCTGACAGCGGTCGCGGTAAGCCATTTAAGAACCTGGTCGACATCTTCGAAATGCCGCCGGGTGACCGGCTCCAGATCGTTGTGGCCAAACCTCCAAATGGGGTCCGAGGCTGCTTGGGCGAAGTCCGCGATTTTCAAGGGTTTGGAATGGCGTGTCAATTCGGGGTCCTGGAAGATGGCCGCTGTGGACACGGGTGTTCGGGGAACCGCGATCAGAACCCATCGAGGAACGAGGGCAAACGGCACCAGATCCTCCCCGATTCCCTTGGCAAAAGCGGTCTCGCCAAAGACAAAAAAGGGCACGTCTGCCCCCAGACTAAGCCCAATTTCGGCAAGCGCTTCTCTAGAAAGGCCAAGGCCCCAAAGACGGTTGAGCCCCAAGAGCGCACTGGCGGCATCGGAGCTACCGCCTCCCAGGCCAGCGCCTGCTGGTAGCTGTTTCTGAACCTCGATGATCGCGCCAGGCCGCCCTGCTCGTTCCCAGGCGGGATGGGCCTGAAGCGCTCGGCCTGCCCGAACGGCAAGATCCATCGCATCCTCGCCGAGCCGGTCACCCTCGCGAATGAGGTCGGGGCCACTCGTCTTGGTGAGTCGAATGGTGTCCGACCAGTCAATGAGGCTAAAGACACTCTCGAGCAAGTGATAGCCATCCGGTCGCCTGCCGGTCACATGTAGAAAGAGATTGATCTTCGCGGGTGCGAAAAGCGTAAGCGGCTGACCGGATTGGGGAACGCTGGCGGCTGAGGACATGACTTAGGCGTCCACCAAGATTGTTAGGCTGAACCGGGCTGGGCCCAGTTCAAAGCCCTGCTCAGACCGTCGCTGGGGTTCTTCAGCGATACGTTCAAAAAACCTGAGCACGTCCGCGAGTAAGGTCTCAGCCCCCTGCTCAAAGCCAGGGGCCGATCCATCTTGGCCGAGTAACTGGATCACGATATCCCGTCTGTGGTCGGAGCCTAAAAGCAGACCCTGATGGTCATAGACATTAATATTATTGTTAGCGCTTACTTTCTCTATAACACCTACTGACTGGCCAAGAGGACTGACAAGAATCAGGACATGGCGGGCACGGTCTGGGCTTTGGTAGTGCAGCCACTCAAACCGTCCCTGGGTGCCCTGAAGCTGGCCAGCGCCATCAGTCCCCTTGAGAACAAAGCGACCCGTGACCGCTTTGGTCAACGTCTCTCCCGCCTGCTCTAGTTGAAATCTGGGCAGCGGACTGATGGTCGCGCAGCCCAGTGGCAGTCCGACGAGGCTCAGGATGACAAGCGAGCGGGCAAACCCAGACCAGCGCATCCCGACCTTACTGGGGGTGAACGCGAAGCGGTGGGATGCCAAGCCGCTTTAGGGTGTCGAGCAGGACTTCGTTCCTTGGGTCAGCCCGAAAGGCTGCCCGCAGAAAGGACTCTGCCTCTTCTGTTTTTCCCGCGACCCAGAGGACCTCGCCAAGGTGGGTGGAGATCTCGGCATCGGGCTGCTGGCGATAGGCCTGTCGAAGATACTTTTCAGCTTCCGCAAGATTGCCGAGCCGAAACTGAATCCAGCCCATGCTGTCGATGATGTGGGCGTCATTTGGCGAGAGGCGCAGGG
>JBDLRA010000117.1:0-4524 GCA_039800285.1 Pseudomonadota bacterium | reverse complement strand
GTATCGGCGCTAAAGAATGCGACCTTATCCGTGTCATCCATATCGGCAGACAAGGTGGCTGCCATGAACTCCGCAGTGTGGTGCGCTTTTAGCCAGGCGGTCTGGTAAGTGAGCACCGCGTAGGCGGCGGTATGTGATTTGTTAAATCCATACTCCGCAAACTTCTCCATCAGATCGAAGAGTCGGGTTGCTAACGCCTGTGAATGCCCCTTTTCGAGTGCGCCTTTGACAAAGATCTCCCGCTGCTGGGCCATCTCTTCGGGCTTCTTTTTGCCCATCGCACGGCGCAGAAGGTCTGCACCACCAAGGGAGTAACCCGCGATGATCTGGGCGATCTGCATCACCTGTTCCTGATAGACGATCACGCCATAAGTGGGTGATAAGCAGTCCTTCAGCGACTCATGAAAGTAATCAATCGGCTGTTCACCACGCTTACGCTTAATAAAGTCATCGACCATCCCGGAGTTCAACGGTCCGGGGCGATAGAGCGCGAGCACGGCGATGATGTCTTCGAAACGGTCTGGCTGCAGTTTTGCCAGAAGCTTTTTCATGCCGTCCGATTCCACCTGGAAGATTGCGGTGGTGTTGGCATCGCGCAGCACCTGATAAGCGGCCGGATCATCAAACCCATCGAGCTCTCGCAAGGTGAGCTGTCGATCAGGGTTGAGTCGATTGATCGTATCGACTGCCATCTGAATGATGGTCAGGTTACGAAGTCCAAGAAAGTCAAACTTCACAAGACCTGCGGCCTCGACGTCGTCTTTGTCGTACATCGAGACAACGCCTTCGTCTTCAGTTGATCCAGCGGCCTGATAGAGCGGACAGAAATCCGTCAGTCGTCCGGGCGCAATCAAAACGCCCCCGGCATGCATACCCACATTTCGGGTGAGATCTTCTAAAGGTCGGGCAAGGGCTAAAAGCTCGCGGACCTCATCTTCTTTCTGCTCACGCTCTGCAAGAATCGGCTCTTCCTTCTTTGCGTCGTCCAGAGAGAGCGGTTTGTTTTGCACCACGGGGATCAGCTTAGAGAGCTGATCACAGAAGTTATACGGAAGATCCAACACACGACCTGCATCGCGGATCACAGCTTTAGAGGCCATCGTGCCAAAAGTCACAATCTGACTCACGGCATCTTTGCCGTACTTGGTTCGAACGTAATCGATGACCTTGTAGCGATTGTCCTGGCAGAAGTCGATATCAAAGTCGGGCATGGAGACCCGCTCAGGATTTAAGAATCGCTCAAAGAGCAATGCATAAGGAATGGGATCAAGATCGGTAATACCAAGGCTATAGGCCACAAGGGACCCCGCGCCAGAGCCTCGCCCAGGACCAACAGGCACGCCGTTTTGTTTTGCCCAGTTAATGAAATCTGCCACGATCAAGAAGTAGCCCGGGAAACCCATCTCAATAATTGTTTTGATCTCGAGCTCAAGGCGATCGGCGTAGTGCTGACGATGGCTTTCACGAACGGCCTCGGTGGGATAGCGCTCAATCAGTCGCTTCTCTAGCCCTTCGCGTGCGGTCAGTCGCAGGTAGTCTTCCAGCGTTTCGCCATTGGGCGTTGGGAAGTCTGGCAGCTGTGCCTTGCCAAGCTGCAAGACCACGTTACAGCGCTGGGCAATCTCTAGCGTGTTCTCAAGTGCCTGTGGCATATCGGCAAACCGCGCTGCCATCTCATCCTGTGTCAGAAAGTACTGGGCAGGCGTAAACCGTTTCCGTCGTCTTCCGCTGGCAAGCGTTTCCCCTTCCGCGATGCAGACACGGGCCTCATGCGACCGAAAATCATCTGCCTCTAAAAACTGAACCGGGTGGGTCGCAACAATCGGCACCTGATGGCGAACCGCAAGCGCCACTGCCTGTCGAATATAGGATTCTTCGCCTGGCTGATCCGCACGCTGGACCTCAATGTAGAAACGGTCGCCAAAGATCTCAAGGTACTTCTGCAGCACAAGATCAGAGGGTTCACTTCCCGCCTTGGACTTGGAAGAAGCTTTATTCTGGTTGGCGGCCCCCCGGGATGATCTTGCAATCGCATCTGCTAGCTCCCCCTGAAGCGCACCGGATAGGGCGATCAGACCATCCGCATGCTGCGCAAGCCAATCCAGCCGAATCTCAGCGCGATCACGATGGGTATTTTTGAGCCAGGAGCGGCTAATCAGTTCGCAGAGATTGCGATAGCCCGCGTTGCTCTGAACGAGCAGGAGCAGTCGAAATGGTCGATCACGATCTTGGTCATTGGTAATCCAGACATCAGCACCAAGGATTGGTTTGATTCCTGCCGCACGCGCCGCCTTATAAAACTTAATGTAGGCAAAGGTATTGGAAAGATCGGTAATCGCAAGGGCTGGCTGCCCGTCATTTGCTGCCTTGGCGACTGCTGCATCTAGACGAACAATTCCATCGACGATGGAATATTCTGAATGCATCCGAAGGTGAACAAATTGCGACGACATGATGCCCCGATTTTCTCATGCCGGGGCTTTCCCAAGAGACAAAAAAGGGCGCAAATGCGCCCTTTTTTGCGATCTAAAAAATAGCTTAGAAAGTGGTGCGATAGCTCACGCCAAAGGTCGTCCCCTGTCGGCTATCTGATGGGCCATTCTGGCCGATAGCGATCGTCAGGAAGCCGTCTTTCCCCATCGGGTGAGAGGCGCCAACCGTGGCAGTCCAGTCGCTACGAGCGGGACGCTCGAGAGTGACTTTTGCCAGTGATTGGGCATCTGGACCAACACGAACTGATAACGGGTTGTTGTCGAGATCATGGTCGTAGGCAGCACGTACGAAGCCTCGCCATTGGCCAATCGCGGGTTTGGCCTGCTGACTTGCAAAGCCGATGGTCAGGCGTCGGACCGTCTGGTTGATATCACCGAACGCCAGGGATGCAGGGCCAGCGTTCTCG
The DNA here is from genome assembly GCA_039800285.1 of Pseudomonadota bacterium. Taxonomy (GTDB): domain Bacteria; phylum Pseudomonadota; class Gammaproteobacteria; order Burkholderiales; family Burkholderiaceae_A; genus Lacustribacter. The sequence goes on along the minus strand of JBDLRA010000117.1, from coordinate 1,625 downwards.
GCAAAGTTTTTAATCTTGACGCCTTCACGCGCAAGACTGACGTATGGACCACCTTTCCAGCTGGTGCCATAGATCATGCCGGCACCAACACGGATACTCTGATAGGTGCCTTCGGGGCTGCTGTTGACTGCGAGCGTGTTGCTTGCGAATGCGATGTTTCGGGTAAAGCTGGTGTGGTCGATAAGACCGCGTGCCGCACTCGCATTGATATAAAAATTAGGCGCAATGTTGGTCACACCGTAGATCATTGCGGTCTGGTCCTGCGTCTTGATCCGACCGGTTCCGCTCGCAAAGTCTGTCGTGCTCTCGCCGTAGGCCAAGACTGCACCGATCGCAGTGCCTGCAGCGATCTGGCGATCAAGACCAATCGCTCCCTTGCGAGAGGTTGTCTCAGTCGCAGGCGTGGTCTGGCGTCCATCGGACTCAAGCTCCCCTTGCTCAACGCCACCATAGACCTGCACGTTACCCACAGGGCGCGCCTTGCCGTCAGCGGTGGTCAGCGCTAGTCCGTGCATACGGCTCTCGAGAGACTGGGCATGTTGATGCGCCGCATCCATGGGAATGGTCGCCAGCGATGCAGCCTGGCTTACGCTGCGCAGCGTTGCGGTCACGAACGTCCCAAAGAGCGCCTGTGCCTTGGCGCTGGGGTGAACACCATCAGCAAACAGGTAGTTATTCGGGTTGGTGCTGATACAGGTTAAAGATGAGTTGTAGAAATCACCTGCACCAGTTCGGTTTGGGTTGACGCCGCAGGCAGTTGCGCCAAGGGTGTTGGCGTTAAAGCCGTATTTTGTTGGGTTCTTGATCACGTCTGCCAATAGCTTATTGCTGTCGAGAAGCAGTACATCCTTAGCGGGCAGGAATGACTTGAGTGCGCTGTTGTACTGGCTGCTCAAGGTGGACAGCAGCACATCACCACCAGAATTCGCGGCCTTAAGCAGCGCACCAAACGGCGTGTTTGCCAGATCAGGCAGCAACGCCACGATAATGTTCTTCGCGCCTGCGGCCTTCAGTCGATCGACCTGGGCGGAGACATTTGATGCCTCGTTGACCATGTTGGCAACGCCAGTGGTCGGCGTGACCATTCCCATGCTGACCATCGTTAGCTGGGCAAATCCATCGTTTGCACCGATCCAAAGGGTGATCAGGTCGCGATCAGTAAATGTCTTGCGATCAGCAAGAACCTGATTGACCTGCTCTGTCAGTGTGCGGGTGGTAATGATGGGGGGGTTATAGCCAGTACCGGGTTGAAGACTGACGCGGGAACCACCTTCCGCATAGTTACTGCCGTTGTTGGGAACAGGATTAATCTGGTTCGGCACCAGTGTCAGCCCCAGTTGCTGCGCTAAGACTTCGGCCCAGGTCCGCGAGGTACCGGTGGGGTTGTTGTCAGTAAATCGGTAATTGATGTTCGGAGCAAGCGGGTTCGCAAACTTGATCGCATTGCTATAGGTGCCGCCGTCGGTCAGCGAGTCACCAAGAGAGGTCACTTTATCAATGACGAGCGTCTGGGCGGAAGCGCCAAGTGAAACGCAGCAGGCTGTAACCGCGAGGGCGAGTTTGTTCAGTTTGATCACAATGTCTCCAGGAGTGGTTTTTTCTGATTCTAAGGTAGCGAAACCCAT
>JBDLRA010000116.1:0-23650 GCA_039800285.1 Pseudomonadota bacterium | reverse complement strand
GCTCAGCTCTGCTGCGGAACTGTCCGCCAAATACATCAACGATCGTCACCTGCCAGATAAGGCAATCGATGTGATTGACGAGGCCGGTGCCGCGCAACGCATCCTTCCGAAGAGCCGTCAGAAGCGAACGATTGGCAAATCTGAGATAGAAGAAATTGTCTCGAAGATCGCGCGCATTCCGCCCGCAACCGTCAACACCGACGACCGTCAGGTGCTTGCGCGTCTTGAGATGAACTTAAAGAGTGTTGTCTTTGGCCAGGATCCAGCGATCGAGGCCTTGGCAGCGGCCATCAAGATGTCCCGTTCGGGGCTTGGGAAGATCGATAAGCCCATTGGGTCCTTCCTGTTCTCAGGTCCGACTGGCGTTGGTAAGACAGAGGTCGCAAAGCAGCTGGCCTATGTCTTAGGAATTGAACTGATCCGATTTGACATGTCGGAGTACATGGAGCGTCACGCGGTATCGCGTCTGATCGGCGCGCCTCCGGGGTATGTGGGATTTGATCAGGGCGGACTCTTGACGGAGGCGGTGACCAAAAAGCCGCATGCAGTCTTGCTGCTCGACGAGATCGAAAAAGCACACCCAGACATTTTCAACGTGCTGTTGCAGGTGATGGATCATGGGACGCTCACCGATAACAACGGACGTAAGGCTGATTTCCGAAACGTGATCATCATCATGACCACCAATGCCGGTGCGGAGACCTTGAACAAACGCACGATCGGCTTTTCGAACGCGCGCGAGGCCGGTGATGAGATGCAGGACATCAAGCGCATGTTTACGCCTGAGTTCCGCAATCGCTTAGATGCCATCGTCTCGTTCAGATCGCTGGACACGGACATCATCATGCGCGTTGTTGATAAGTTCTTGATTGCGCTGGAGCAGCAGCTCCAGGAGAAGAAGGTTGAAGTCAGCTTCTCCGAAGATCTGCGTGCGTTCTTGGCGCGCAAGGGCTTTGATCCGCAGATGGGCGCACGTCCGATGCAGCGGCTGATCCAAGATGTGATTCGTAAGGCCCTTGCCGATGAGCTGCTGTTTGGTCGGCTCGTCTCCGGGGGGCGCGTGCACATCGCCGTCGATCCTGTGGATTCTGATCGTGTCCTCTTGGAGTTCCCGACGGATGAGGCCAACGGAGCGCCGACGCGGTCCTCTTCTGGGCCCTCGAATCAAGACACGCCAGAACTCGTCGTCTAATCTCCTCAACACTGCGTCGCTTTGCTGCGACGCAGAAAACCTTTGCGAAAACCCTGCATAGGCGGAGCCCTCTTTTTCTGCGAGAATCTGCATGTAGGAATACACCATCTTCAGAGGAGGAGATCTATGCGCAAGTCACTTGCCATTTCAGCCGTGTTGGGTGCGGCCGTCTTAGCGTTCCAGGCGCCGGTTCAGGCCCAGGACTTCAGCAAAATTCGTTATCTCGCTGCGAACTGTGCGAACTGCCACGGCACGAATGGCCGCAGCGTTGGCATCATGGAGTCGCTTGCGGGCTATGACAAAGAAAAGTTCATTACCAACATGAAAGAATTCCGAAGCGGTGACAAGCCAGCGACATTGATGCATCAGTTGGTGAAGGGATACACCGATCAGCAGATCGCAGATCTGGCCGCTTACTTTGCGGCGCAGAAGAAGAAATAAACGCGCGAACGACCTGAGGAGAGAAAAATGACAACAACATTTCAAAATCGACGCGATCTTCTGAAGATTGGTGCAGCCGGCGCTGCAGTCACGGCAGCAGGCGGGTTAGCAGGCTGCGCCACCACGGAGATGGGCGCCGCAGCGCCCGCGAAGAAAATTGGCCGTGTCATCGTCATTGGCGGTGGCTATGGTGGCGCGACAGCAGCCAAATATATTAACGAGTGGTCAGGCGGTGCGATCGAGGTCTACCTCATTGAGCGTGAGCGCAATTTCGTTTCCTGCCCTATCTCGAATCTGGTGCTGGGTGGTGTGCAGACGATGGAGACCATCACGCACTCCTACGCCAAGCTGAAAGACCGCGGCATTGTGGTGATCAACGATGAAGTCACTGGAATCGATCCTGTGAAGAAAAAGGTCTCCCTGAAGAAGATTCAGGACCTTGATTACGATCGACTCGTCGTGTCCCCCGGGATTGACTTTAACTTCGATGCGATTGCAGGCCTGAATGCCGAAGCGCAAAAGACCATCCTGCATTCTTGGAAGGCTGGCCCACAGACGATGGCGCTGCGTCAGCAGCTGGACGGGGTGCCAAACGGTGGTGTCTATGTGCTGTCGATTCCCAAGGCGCCTTATCGTTGCCCCCCGGGGCCTTATGAGCGTGCCTGCCAGGTCGCTAATCTGTTTAAGTCCAAGGGCAACACCCGTAGCAAAGTGGTCATCATGGATGCCAACCCCGATATTCAGTCGAAGAAGGGGCTATTCATGAAGGCCTGGGCAGACCTTTATCCAGGCATGATTGAGTACAACGCCAATATGGTCGTCAACGAGGTGGATCTCAAGGGTAAGCGTCTCATGACAGAGACCGGCGACCGTATCCAGGGCGATGTTCTGAACGTGGTGCCACCCCATCGCGCGGCAGACCTGGCCCATAAGACGGGCCTGGTCACCGTGAATAAGCTCTGGTGTGGCGTGGACTGGATGACCTTGGAGTCCCTCGCCCACAAGAATATCCACGTTTTGGGGGATGCGACCTTCTCCGCACCCGCAATGCCGAAGTCAGGACATATGGCGAACCAGCACGGCAAGGCCGCTGCGGCAGCGATCGTCGAGCTCATGAATGGTCGTTCGCCGGTAGCGCCAGTGATGGCCAACACCTGCTACAGCTTTGTGGATAGCAAGACGGTCGTCCACGTGGCCAGCGTCCATACCTTCGACGCGAAGGACAAGACGATGAAGACGGTTCCTGGATCCGGTGGCGTCAGCAGTCGCGCCTCGGAAATTGAGGGTCGTTTTGCGATGGGCTGGGCACGCAATATCTGGGCGGATATGCTGACCTAATCCCCCGGCCAGGACCCGGCTGATTCGTCGGTCTGGTCCTTATGAGGCACAAAACTTCGGGCATGATTCGGTTTTCCGACATGCCCGAATTTTTTGCCCTGAGGTCATTTCTTCATGAGTATTTCTTCCGCGCCCGCTGCGAATGCCCTTGCCGCGCTTAAGCAGTTCACCATTGTCGTTGCCGACTCTGGGGACTTTCAGGCGATCCGTCTCCATCAGCCCCAAGACGCCACCACAAATCCTAGTTTGATTATTCGTGCGTTGGATCAGCCTCAGTATGCGGTCTTGCTTGATGCGGTGAAAGATCCTGCGCGAGATCGATCGGTCAAGGATCGTGCGCGTGAGGTACTCGTTGCCTTTGGACGCGAGATCTTGAAGGTAATCCCGGGCCGAGTCTCCACGGAAGTTGATGCCCGGTTAGCGTTTGACACGGACGCCACGATTGCAGAGGCCGAGGCGATTATCGCTGCATATCAGGCGCATGGCTGCGATCCGTCGCGTGTGCTCATCAAAGTTGCGGCGACCTGGGAGGGTATTCGCGCTGTTCGTGTGCTGGAGGGCAAAGGGATTGCCTGCAACGTCACGCTGATCTTTCATCCCATACAGGCAGCGGCTGCGGCCGATGCCGGCGCAACGCTCATTTCCCCGTTTGTCGGTCGGATTACGGACTGGTACAAAAAGCAGGGGCACACCTGGGATCGACCGGAGCAGGATCCTGGCGTGCAGTCCGTTGCGGTGATCTATGCGTACCTGAAGAAGCACGGATATGCGACGCAGGTGATGGGTGCGAGTTTTCGCACGGCCGAGCAGGTCTTGGCATTAGCGGGCTGCGATCTCCTGACGGTGAGTCCGGAGTTGCTTCAGCAGCTTGCAGCAATGCCGGTTCCCGCTGGATTTGCGCGACGCCTAGACCCGTCGCACGCAGCGACAAGTGAAGCGGAGGCAATGGATCTTGGCGAGGCAGGTTTCCGTTTTGGATTAAATGAAGATCCCATGGCGAGCGAGAAGCTATCTGACGGCATTCGGCTCTTCGTGCAGGCCGGCCGAGATTTGGATGCAAGGCTGATCTGATGCTGCTCTTCGCGCTGACCGTTTTGGTCTCAAGTTTTCTGTTGTTTCTTGTCCAGCCGATTATTGCCAAACAGATTGTTCCTTGGTTTGGTGGCTCGGCAGCGGTTTGGACGACATGCTTGTCATTTTTTCAGATGGTTTTGCTTGCCGGATATGCCTATTCAGATGGTGTTCAGCGGCTAAAGCCCAAGGCGCAGTCAACCCTTCATCTGGTACTGCTACTGGTGAGTCTGCTCGCGTTGCCGATTGTGGCAGGGGATCACTGGAAGCCCACGGGGGATGAAGATCCCTTTTGGCGAATTCTTGGACTTCTTTTCGTCACGATTGGGCTGCCTTATTTCATGCTCTCGACAACAGGACCTTTGATTCAGTCCTGGTTTGCACGGGAGCAGAAGGACCCAGCGGTTGCCCGGCGTGCCTATCGCCTGTTTGCGCTCTCGAACTTTGGCTCCTTGATGGGGCTATTGGCCTATCCATTTGTGATTGAACCCTGGGTGTCGACGCGCGTGCAGGCGACCAGCTGGAGCGCATTCTATGGCTTGTTTGTTCTCTTGACTGCACTCGTTGCGGTCCGTGCGGCACGTCAGACGCGCGTGGGGCTTCTTGATGATTCGGCGACGACAGTCAGCTCAGATTCGGACGCTCAGGCACCGGCAACGCGGCCGGTGCTATCGGATCTTGCGCTCTGGTTTGCATTGTCGGGTCTCGCCACAATTCTGTTGCTGTCGATCTCAAGCCATATTACTCAGAACGTGGCATCGATCCCGTTCCTGTGGGTGGTGCCGCTATCGCTCTACTTATTGACCTTCGTCGTCGCGTTTGAAGGTCGGGGGGGACGCGGCTGGTATTCCCGGGAAACCATGATGTTGCCTGCGTTGCTGTTGGCGGGATTTATGGCCTGGGGTTTGGTCGCGGACCACGGCATTCTTGATATCGACATCGCGATTCCGTTATACCTTGTGGGTCTGTTCCTGGCCTGTCTTTTCTGTCATGGGGAGCTTGCTACTGCGAAGCCGCATCCAAGATACCTGACGCGTTTTTATTTCATCATTGCGCTCGGTGGCGCTGCTGGCGGCATCTTTGTCTCGCTGATTGCCCCACGCGTTTTTTCTTCTTACTGGGAGCTTCCGCTCGCCCTGATGTTGATTGGGTTTCTGGGGATCTGGGTTGCGCTTCGGCATGGGAAGGGTCCGATCCAGAAGGTCTTTGTGGGCGGCAGTCTGGTGAGCCTCGTTGTCTGCGGCTACTACGCAGGCGCCTATCAGCGCGACGCGGCGAGCGGCAGCATTTACGCGTCTCGTAATTTTTATGGAACGCTCAAGATCACGGATCGTGAGTATCCGGGCGGCATTGAGCCCGTTCGACGGTTGATTCATGGCGTGATCCTTCATGGTCTACAGGATCTCAATCTCGATTATCGCGATGACGCGACAACCTATTACGGAGAGTCCTCTGGCGTGGGAATCGCCCTGCGCCACTTTGCTGCGGCCCAGCCCGAGGGAATTCGGGTCGGCGTGATCGGCCTTGGTGTGGGGACGCTGGCGCGATATGGTCGCAGTGGCGATCACTACCGCATGTACGAGATCAATCCGACGGTGATTGAACTCGCCCAGTCTTATTTCAGCTACATCAAGGATGCCAAGGCAACGGTCTCCTTTGCGCAGGGAGACGCCCGACTTGTTCTTGAGCGTGAAGCACCGCAGCAGTTCGATGTCTTGGTGATTGATGCCTTCTCGAGCGATTCGATCCCTATCCACCTCATAACGCGCGAGGCGCTTGCGGTTTACCGAAAGCACCTATCCCCGAGGGGCGTTATTGTGTTTCATGTGACGAATCGCTATCTCGATCTTGCGCCGGTTGTGCAGCAACTTGCCGATGAGGTGAAGATGACTGCAGCTCTGGTATCTGACGATCCCGTGGTCGACTCAAGAGGGGTCTATGCCCTATCTGACTGGGTGCTGGTGACGAACAATACCGCCTTATTGATGCACCCTGAGGTGGTTGCGAAGCGGCATCGTGTGATGCCCATTCCAGGGCTTGCCCCCTGGACGGACGACTTTAATAATCTGTTCCGCGTTCTGAAGTGAAGGGTTGTTATCGGGTTCCGGTGCTGCCAAAACCACCGGAACCTCGATCGGTCTCAGAGAACTCTGAGACGATGTTGAACTGTACCTGTTGCACAGGCACGATGACCAGCTGTGCGAGTCGCTCCATTGGATTGAGGACGAATTCGGACTGACCTCGGTTCCATGCGGAGACCATGAGAGGTCCCTGGTAGTCCGCGTCAATCAGTCCAACCAGGTTTCCCAAGACGATGCCATGCTTATGTCCAAGACCTGAGCGCGGGAGAATCATCCCGGCATAGCCTGGGTCGGCAATATAGATCGCAAGTCCAGTCGGAATGAGCTCTGTCTGGCCTGGCGCAAGTCGAATCGGCGCATCAATGCAGGCGCGCAGGTCCAGCCCAGCGGATGCGACTGTTGCGTAACTTGGGAGCTGATCTTGCATGCGTGGGTCGAGAATCTTGACATCAATCTTCATGGTGACGGACCTTATCAGGGAAGGAAATTTAACCGGCGAGCCGCTTCGCGATGCGGTAGATGAGCGCCTTTGCGAGGTCGGATTTGGCAGCACGATCGATTGGCTCAAATCCGTGGTCGTCGTTCAGTAACAGTGCATTGTCATCGGCACCGAAAGTATCGGGGCCAATATTGCCCACGATGAGGGGGATGTTCTTCCGAATTCGCTTCGCGGGTAGCAGTTGGCGAAGATCATCAATCGTCCCCGTTTCTGCAGCAAACCCAACGCAGTAGGGTGGATTCGGTCGCGCTGCGACACTCGCCAGAATGTCCGGGTTCTCAATCCAGTCGAGTGACTGAAGGTCTGCGCCGGACTCTTTCTTGAGCTTGCCTGCGGCTGAAAGAGCAGGGCGCCAGTCTGCAACGGCAGCCACCGCAATAAAGAGATCCTGTTGCTGATGCGTCAGAGCAGTTATGACCGCGTCCTGCATCTCCAGGGCGGTCATGACGTCGATGCGTCGTACGCCTTCCGGTGTGGGCAGATGGACTGGCCCTGCGACCAGTGTGACGATCGCGCCGGCGTCTCGTGCGGCCTTGGCGATCGCAAACCCCATCTTCCCTGATGATCGGTTCGTAATGCCACGCACTGGATCGATTGGCTCAAAGGTGGGCCCCGCGGTGATCAAGACATGCCGACCTTCAAGGACGCCCCGAATGTTAGGCGTCGCATTGACCTGTGCCATCGTGGGGCGCTCGCAATAGGCTTGGATAAGGGCCAGCAACTGATCCGGCTCTAGCATGCGTCCGTCCCCGACCTCGCCACAGGCCTGTGGCCCCGATCCCGGGCCAAGAATCTCAATGCCGTCGTCTCGCAGAAGGCTGACCTGGCGCTGATTGGCCGGATTCATCCACATCTGTCGATTCATCGCTGGCGCAATCAGCAAGGGAATCTCGCGGGCGCTACAGAGTGTCGTTAAGAGATCATCACACTGCCCGTTGGCGAGCCGCGCAATGAAGTCAGCACTGGCCGGTGCTACAACGATGAGGTCGGCCTCTCGGGTAAGGTCGATATGAGGCATCGCATTGGGTGGGGCGCTCTGGTAGGCCGACTCCCAGGCACTGGTGTAGACCGGTCGGCCAGACAGGGCCTGAAACGTGGTGGTCGTGACAAATCGCGTTGCCGCCTCTGTCATCACCACCTGAACTGTCGCGCCTTGATCCTGAAGACGACGAACGAGTTCGCAGGTCTTGTAAGCAGCGATCCCCCCAGTGACCCCGACGAGGATATGTCGATTCTGAAGTGGCAGTGCCGTTGTTACCGAGGATTCATGCATAGCCTCATCCTCGTCGAACGCGTCGAATCTCGTCAAGTATCAACGTTACCGCGCCGATCGTGATGTAGCTGTCGGCCAGGTTAAAGGCGGGCCAGTGAAGTCCAGCGTAATGCCAGTCAATGAAATCGACCACATAACCCCAGGTGGATCGATCAATGGTGTTACCGATGGCCCCTGAGATGATGAGCGTTGCGGCGATGGCGAACATGGTCTGATGCCCTTGACGCCAGAGCATGGTCCCAAGGATACCCACTGCAGCAACCCCCAACGAAATAAAAAACCATCTCTGCCAGCCACCTGCATCTGCAAGAAAACTGAAGGCTGCACCGGTGTTGTGGACTCTCACAATGTTGAACCAGCTTGTGAGAACGGTCTGTTCACCGAGCGTATATTGATTGATGATGATGAGCTTGGTGATCTGGTCAAGACCGATCAAGAGCACGATCAGCAAAAGCCAGCGCACGGCAAGGGAAGACTGTCGTGACTTACGCGGCGGCACGCGACTCTCCGGTTCCAAACAGGTTCGAGATGCACCGCCCACAGAGATGGGGGTGTGCCGCGTCCTGTCCAACATCGGGTCGAAGGTGCCAGCACCGGCCACATTTCGGATCCGTGAGGGGGGTGATCGATACGTTGACCGCAGTTGGCGCCAACCCGGCATCAATCGATACCTTTGCGGCTGAAGTGATCAGCACATATTTCAGTCCCTCTCCGATCGCGAGCAGTGTCTTACCAATGTCCTCGCCCGCAGTCAGGGTGGCCTCTGCCTGTAGGGATGATCCAACACGTCCAGCCTCACGTTCGACTTCAATCGCACGGAGAACCTCTGCACGTACTGCCCGGATGGATTCCCACTTCTCAATTAAGGCGTTCGCCTGCGCAATCTCTGGAAAGACGTAAGCGGATTCTTCAAAAATGGTTTCGGCGCCCGACTTCTGATGAAGGCTCTGCCAGGCTTCATTCGCGGTGAAGACCAGAAAGGGAGAGAGGCATCGTGTGAGCGATTCGGTGATGTGCCAGAGCGCTGTCTGCGCAGCACGACGCGCCTGCGAGTCCGCTTTTGTGGTGTAGAGGCGGTCTTTGAGAATATCGAGGTAAAACGCCCCCAGGTCTTCTGAACAGAAGCTCACGAGACGGCTCACCGCCGGATGGAATGCGTATCGATCGTAGTCCTGCATTACCTCTTGTTGCATCTGCGCGGCACGCGCGATGGCGTAGCGATCAATCTCGAGCAGCTGCTCGGGGGGCAGGAGGTCTTTCTTGGGATCGAAATCGCCGAGGTTCCCGAGCAAGAAGTACAAGGTATTTCTCAGTCGTCGATAGGATTCCACGACCCGTTTCAGAATCGTGTCGGAGATGGACAACTCTCCAGAGTAGTCGGTACTGGCGACCCAGAGTCGAAGGATGTCGGCCCCTAAGGTATCGGACACCTTTTGCGGCGCAATGACATTGCCCATTGACTTGCTCATCTTGCGTCCGTCGCCGTCGACCACAAACCCGTGGGTCAGAAGTGCTTTGTAGGGGGCAACGCCATTGATCATGCAGCTAGTCAGAAGAGAGGAGTGGAACCAGCCGCGATGCTGGTCACTGCCCTCTAGGTAGAGATCTGCAGGGAAGTGCGAGTCGTTCTTGTGTGATCCGCGTAACACCGTTTCGTGCGTCGATCCTGAGTCAAACCAGACGTCCAGGGTGTCCGGATTCTTGACGTAGTCTTTTGCCTCAGCGCCGATCAGGTCCTCAACGCTGATCTTTTGCCAGGCTTCAATCCCTTCTTTCTCGACGGCCTGCGCGACCTTTTCAAGAATCGCAGGCGTATCCGGGTGTAGCTCCCCCGTTTCCTTGTGCACGAGGAAGGCCATCGGAACCCCCCACTGTCGCTGACGGGACAGCGTCCAGTCAGGGCGGTTGGCAATCATGGCGGACAGGCGCGCCTTTCCCCACTCAGGAAAGAAGGCCGTGGCATTCACGCCTGCAAGAGCAGACGCTCGTAGTGTTGGTCCACCGTCTTTAGGCTTTACATCCATGCCTGCAAACCACTGGTTCGTCGCACGGAAGATCACGGGTGTCTTGTGGCGCCAGCAATGCATATAGCTGTGCTGGTATCGCTCCGAGTGCATGAGGGATCCCACTTGCGCCAGGGTCTGAACGATCTTGGGATTTGCATCCCAGATCATCATGCCGCCAAACAAGGGTAGGCTCTCTGCATAACGTCCATCCCCGAGTACCGGACGAAGGATTGCATCGTCGGATAAGCCATCCGCCTTGCACGAAAGAAAGTCATCCACACCGTAGGCAGGTGCTGAGTGGACGATTCCCGTGCCGGATTCGAGGTTCACGTAGTCCGCAAGAATGATCTTTGACTCGCGAGCAAACCCAGCATCTGCATCGGTGAGTGGGTGTCGAAACTGAAGGCCACCAAGCGCCTCGCCACGACACACGCCCATGATCTCGCCGGTAAGACCCCAGGTCTTTAAGCAAGCTTCCACACGCTCTTTTGCAAGGACGAGAAAAGCAAAGCGCTGGTTTGGCGGAAACTTGCGCGATGTGGCCTCGGGCGTGGTGCCAGTCAGTTTTACTAGGGCATAGTCAAACTCAGGGTGAATGTTTAATGCCTGATTGGCCGGAAGCGTCCAAGGTGTCGTCGTCCAGATGACGATTGCGCAGTCTTGGCGCAGGCTGTCAGAGGCGAGGCCAAAACATGATTCAAGGGATCGCCTTGTGGATTCTGTCGCTGAGAAGGCCACATCAACGGCAGGATCCGTTTTGTCGGCGTATTCAACTTCTGCCTCTGCCAGTGCTGAGCCGCAGTCGAAACACCAGTTCACCGGCTTCAGGCCGCGAAAGACAAAGCCCTTCTCAAGGATCTTTTTCAATGCACGCAGTTCATTGGCCTCGTTTTCGGGCGCCATGGTTTTATATGGACGCTGCCATTCCCCTAAGACGCCAAGCCGGATGAAATCGTTTCTCTGGCGCGCGATCTGTTCTTCAGCGTAGGCACGTGATTTCTGTTGAACGTCTTGCGTCGCCAATCCTTTGCCGAATTTTTTTTCAATCTGGATTTCGATCGGCATGCCGTGGCAGTCCCAGCCAGGGACATATCGGGCATCAAACCCGGCAAGGGTTTTTGCCTTGACGATCATATCTTTCAGGATCTTGTTGACCGCATGGCCGATATGAATGTCGCCATTTGCATAAGGCGGGCCATCATGTAAGACAAAGAGCGGGCGGCCAGCGCATCGCGTACGAATGCGTTGGTAGACCCCATGCTGTTGCCAGTCGTTGACCCACTGAGGCTCTCGCTTGGCGAGATCCCCGCGCATGGGGAAGTCGGTCTTGGGCAGGTTTAAGGCCTGATCGTTTTCTTGCGAAGGTGGCTTAGACATAGTGGGCAAGCGTTTCGCGAGCCTGGCTCGCATCAATGTGAATTTGTTGGATCATCGCATCAAGGCTGTCATAGTGGGCCTCATCGCGAAGTTTCTGATGGAATGACACCTGAATCATCTGGCCATAGGCATCGCCAGACCAGTCAAAGAGATGCACCTCAAGCAGGAGTGCGCCGTCACGCTCAACAGCTGGCCGTCGTCCAAGGCTGGCAACGCCGCCAATGGGGTGATTCCCGAGGCCGCGGACAGTGACTGCAAAGACACCCGATAGCAATAGGTCATCGGGGACGCGGAGATTGAGCGTTGGAAATCCAAGTGTGCGCCCAAGCTTACGCCCATGAATAACGCGGCTACAGAGCTGATATGGGCGACCCATCAGTGTGTTGGCCTGCTGGAAGTCCCCATGGCCCAAGGCCGCGCGCAGTGCGGTGCTGGAGGCGCGCAGCCCATCCATGAACACGGGTTCAAGGCAATCTACTGACCAGTCGAGTGATGCGCCTGCAGCGGCCAGCGCCTGTGCATCGCCCTGGCGTCTCGCTCCGAAACGGAAGTCATCGCCGATGACAATATGTCTCGCGCCAAGCGTCTGGTGCAGGAACTGGTGCATGAAGTCTGCTGCAGAGAGGCTGGCGAGTCGCTCGCGGAAAGGCAAAACCCACAACTCATCCACACCGAGCGACTGAAGGGCCATTGCCTTGTCTCTCAGTCCATGAATCCTTTTCGGTGCCGAAGCGGGGGCGAAGTAGACCTTCGGATGGGGCTCAAAGGTCACCACCGCAACGGGTAGACCATGTGCCGTGCCGAGGGCCTTTGCGCGCGCCAAAAGCGCCTGGTGGCCGAGGTGTACGCCATCGAAGTTTCCGATGGTGACGACCCGACGTCTAGGGCTTGCCTGCTTAGGGGAAATTCCTCGAAAAATCAGCATGTTGGGGGTGAACGCGCCCGTTGCGTGAAACCCCGAATTATAGGGTGCCGGTAGAATACAGCCCCATGAAACGCCTAGTTATCCTGATCTCTGGAAGAGGGTCGAATCTTGAGGCGATTCTTGGTCAGATTCGGGCAGAGAACTGGCCCATCGCGGTTGTCAGTGTGATCTCCAATCAGCCTGACGCGGCCGGCCTTGCCGTTGCGAAGGCCAATCGCATTCCTGCAAAGGCGTTATCCCCAAAAGGTTTCCCCGATCGTGACGCCTATGACCGTGCGCTTGCGGAGATGGTGCAGGGATTTGCGCCCGATCTCGTGGTTCTCGCTGGATTCATGCGCATCCTTTCCCCGGCGTTCTGTGCGGCATTCGCCGGACGTCTCATGAATATTCATCCGTCGTTGTTGCCGGCCTTTAAGGGGCTTTCGTCCCATGCTCAAGCGCTTGATGCGGGTGTGGGGTTTCATGGATGCACGGTTCATTTGGTCACCCCGGAGCTGGATCATGGGCCGATTCTTGCTCAAGGGGTTGTCCCGGTGCTGCCAGGTGACACGGTTGATCTTTTAGCGCACCGGGTGCTCGAGATGGAGCATCAGGTTTATCCCATCGCCATCGCCGGCATTTTGTCGGGACGCTATGTCCTGGTGCAGGGGCGTTGGGTTGATAGTGGTTTTTCTGAATTCGGAGGCGATTTCCCACGATGGCACGTCCACCCAAGCCTGTTACGCGGCTGAACCTTCTTGAAGGGCTTGTGGCAGAGGTCCTCAAACTGGAGGCGCCCGCTGACACGGTCATTTCTCAATTTTTTAAACGTCAGCCGCAGCTTGGCTCACGGGATCGGGGGTTTTTTGCTGAGGCCGCCTGGCATGTGCTGCGGCATCGGTCCTGGCTGCAGTTTTTGTCGACGGCTGGCGCAGGCTCTATGCACCGGCGTTACGCGATCCTGTCGGCGTTGGATCAGGGGAGCCTCTCGTCGATCGAGCGTGAGTTGACCCCTCAAGAGAGAGACTGGCTTGCGCATGTTGAGCGTGTCCGATCGACCCAGGTCGATCCCGCCATTCGTGAGAGTCTGCCCGCGTGGATCTTCGAGGACTGGTCTGCGCGTCTTGGATCAGATCAGGCGCTTGCGCTTGCGCGGGCCTTGAATCACCCGGCACCGCTTGATCTTCGGGTCAATACGTTATTGGCGAAGCCTGAGCAGGCACTGGCATCTTTGCAGCAGGATGGCATTCAGGGCGATTTCCATCCGGTGGTGTCAGATGCCATTCGACTGATTGGGAAACCAGCTTTGCAGCGTGCGAAGGCATTCAGTTCTGGCTGGGTCGAGGTGCAGGATCTCGGTAGCCAGTTGCTGGCAAAGCTTGTTCATCCCAAGCGCGGCCAATTTATTGTGGATTTTTGTGCGGGCGCCGGTGGAAAGACGCTCGCGATCGGAGCTGCCTTAAAGAACACCGGTCGCCTTTACGCGCTGGATATCTCGGCAACACGGCTCGCTCGTTTAAAACCCCGACTGGCCAGGAGCGGGTTGTCGAATGTCTGGCCATCGGCCATCTCTGGATTTTCCGATGACCGCGTGAAACGATTGTCTGGGAAGGCCGATGCGGTGCTGGTCGATGCGCCCTGCAGCGGTCTGGGAACTTTGCGGCGTAATCCAGATCTGAAATGGAAGATGTCTTTGCAGCAGGTCGCCGGACTTCAAAAGGAACAGATCGCCATCCTCACAGCAGCCTCGAAACTCGTGAAGCCCTCGGGCCGACTGGTGTATGCAACCTGTAGCTTGCTTCGCCAAGAGAACGAAGACGTGATCGCGGCATTTTTATCCACGCACACCAACTTCAGGCGCGTGTCGGTTCAGTCGGTGCTGGAGACCCAGAAAATCTCGCTCCCGTCGCAGTGGCATGGTGTCACCGAGGACGGGGATCTTCTCCTCTGGCCGCATCAAACCGATACGGACGGGTTTTTCGCCTGCGTTTTGCAGAGGGCTGGAGATTCTGAGGTGGGGGTGGGATAATACGGATGCTGTGTCATTTAGCCCATTGATAGGGACAGGGAGAGCACATTGGATCAGTTGTTTGCAGGTGTTTGGGAGTTTGTTCGTTATGGATTGACCGGCTGGTCGTGGCTGGGCATCCTTGGTTTCACCCTGGTCGCAACCCACCTCACCATCATCGGTGTGACCTTGTATCTGCATCGATGCCAGGCGCATCGGGCGCTTGAGTTGCATCCCCTGATTTCTCATCCGCTCCGTTTCTGGCTTTGGATGGCCACAGGAATGGTCACCAAGGAGTGGGCTGCCATTCACCGCAAACACCATGCCAAATGCGAGACAGAAGAGGATCCGCACAGCCCTCAGACACGCGGTATAGAGAAGGTGCTCTGGCAGGGTGCAGAGCTCTATCGTGAGGCCGCTAAGGACAAGGAACTAGTGCAGCGATACGGTCACGGCACGCCGGATGACTGGATTGAGCGCAACGTCTATTCAAAGCACAGTGTGCTGGGTGTCTCACTGATGCTGATCATCGATGTCGCCCTTTTCGGCGTTGCCGGGGCTGCTGTCTGGGCGATTCAGATGGCCTGGATCCCATTTCTTGCCGCAGGCGTGATCAACGGCATCGGGCATTACTGGGGTTATCGCAACTACAAGAGCCCCGATACCAGCACCAACATCTCACCGATTGGCATTTTGATCGGCGGGGAAGAACTCCATAACAACCATCACACTTTTGCGACTTCGGCCAAGTTCTCATCCAAGTGGTACGAGTTTGATATCGGCTGGATGTATATCCGATTGCTGTCCGTGTTTGGTCTTGCGAAGGCACGCGCGCTTCCGGCGGAGCCCGTTTTGAATCCCGCCAAGCAGGCCATTGATGCGGACACCATTGAGGCTGTCATCTCGCACAAGTATGAGCTGATGGCATCGCTGGCCCGCGCGTTTAAGCGTGATTCTCGCCAACAGAAGGGTGCGGACGATCAGGTTGAGAAGTGGACTGAGCTGCGCAAAGAATTTGAGGCGCTGTGGAGCCGCCGGCAGATGTCTGTGGATCAGGCGATTGCCGCGCTGCAGTCCTGGTGTTCACGGGCAGAGTCTTCTGGTATTGCAGCCCTTGAAGAATTTTCTCGGCGTCTTCGGATGTACAGTCCTCGACGCGCGTCAGCCGCCTAGTTTCTTGCGGTGGTCATTGGCTTCGCCTGTGTTTTTGCAGGCGCGGCTTTCTGAGAGGCCTGCTTTTTGTTAGCAGGCTTTTTCTTTTCGGTCGTCTTCTGGCGCTTCGGCTTTGTCCTCGGCTCTTGGGGATCGTCGTTCGCTGAATTCAGGACGGTACGTTTTCCGCGTTCGTCTGTGACCACTGTACGAATCTCGGCTTTGCGGATGAGCAGACGCGTGCCGACCGGTAGTTCTTCCTGGAGGTTATTCAGGGCGCGAATCGTTGACTGGGTCGTCCCGTATCGTTTGGCGATCTTGGCGAGGGTGTCTCGTTTGGTGACGCGGTGATAGACCGCGTTGATCCGTTCCTTTTCGACGACTCTCGTGCCGTTAAATCGGGCTAACGTCGTTTCGATGTGGGCCTCATCCGTTTGTGCGGCAATCGGGGCTAATAACGTCGTCCCGGGAAGGATCTGGGCATTTCTCTTTAGGCTGTTGGCGCGAATGAGATCTTGGGGACTCACGCCTGCCCGCGAGGCAATTGTGGCGAGCGATTCGCCCGCCTTCAGGGTGTAGGGTTTCCAGCTGACCAACGGTGTGCCGCTCGCCAGATGCGCTTGTAAGGCCTTTTGGAAGGACTCTTCGCGATCCGCTGGGAGCACGATCCGGTTCGTGCGGCTCGCACTGATCACGGGTCGATGATGCGAGGGGTTTAACTCGACAAACTCCTCTAAAGAAAGCCCGGAGAATCGTGCGGCGAGAGAGAGGTCGATCGATTGTTCTTTGTCGATGACGACGAAGTAGGGCTTATTCGGAATCTTGGGCAGTGACAGTCCGAAGGCTTCTGGTCGCGCAAGGACGTTCCGCAAGGCAATGAGCTTGGGCACGTAGTGCTGCGTCTCCTTCGGCATCTTCAGACTTAGATAGTCGTCCGACCGATTTTTTGCCTGATTCCGTTTTCGGGCTCGCATCACTGCACCTTCACCCCAGTTGTAGCTCGCTAACGCAAGAAACCAGTCCTGGCCCTGAAGCTCATAGAGTTTCTCCAGATAGTCGAGCGCAGCGCGCGTGGACTCAAGAACATCTCGACGTTGGTCATGCCACCAGTTTTGTTCGAGGTCGAAAATCCTGCCGGTTGAGGGAATAAACTGCCAGAGCCCTGCCGCTTTTGCTTTCGATAAGGCCTGCGGGTTAAATGCGCTCTCGACGATGGGCAGCAGAGCAAGCTCTGTCGGCATGCTGCGTGCTTCAAGCTCTTCAACGATGTGGTGAAGATATTTGCCGCCTCGATCAAAAACACGGGCGAGGTACTCAGGGTTGCGCTGAATCCAGCGTTCATGCTGGGCGACCAGCGGGGACTCGAGTTCAGGAATCGTGAATCCGGCACGAATGCGGTCGATCAGGTCCTCGTGTTTCGGCGTTGACAGGATCTGCTCTGTGTCGCGCACTGATGCAGCGCTCGCACTCAGGCTACGCTCAGCAACTGGCGGTTTCCTGGCGGCGCCGGTCTCTTTCGTTGTCGGTTGGGCCACAACTGTGGGGCGATCGTCGGTGGAAGAGGTCTGATCAGGGGAGGGCCCCACTGTCGCGCAGCCAGTAGCGCTGGCGCACAGGGCAATAAGGAGAAAGTTCCGCATCGGCGCCATTATCCGCGAAACTCGTCCTTGCGTTGTCGCATGGATTGAAACTCCTCTGCCGTCTGGCATAACAGAAACGGGTTAGTACGGCGTTCGAGTGCGAGATAGCTGGGCAGGGTGATCTGGCCATTTGACCGTTGGTCCTGTACCTGGGCGAACCGTGACTGAATCTCGGCGTGGTGTGGAAATACAGATGCGGCAAAGCGCAGATTCGATAAGGTGTATTCGTGTGCGCAATAGATCTGCGTCGTGTCTGGTAACGCGGAGAGTTTTTTCAGGGAGGCGAACATTTGTTCTGCGGTTCCCTCAAATAGCCGACCACATCCTGCCGCGAAGAGGGTATCCCCACAGAACAGGGCGGCTGGCATGACCTCTGGGTGTTTCGTACTCTGGCCGAGATAGGCGATGTGTCCGCGCGTATGCCCTGGTACATCGATCACATGGAAATCCATCTCAATCTGCGGCAGCGTAATTCGATCGCCCTCGCGCACAAGATGGGTGACACCGGGAATCGATTCCCCGGCGGGGCCATAGACCGGTATCAGTGATCCACTGGATTTCTCAGCGAGATCAACGAGTTTGGTAAGACCACCGGTGTGATCGTGGTGATGATGCGTGATCAGGATGGCTGCGAGATGCAGTGCGTTACGCGCGAGGGCCTCAATGACGGGGTCTGCATCGCCGGGATCGACGACCACCGCTGCTGAGGTCTTTTCCGATGACATGATCCAGATATAGTTATCCTGGAATGCCGGAATCGCACGAATCATGACAATGAACCCCTTTCAACATTGGGCCGCCTGGTCCAGTTCACCGCTTGGTCAACGGCTGATTGCCGAGGAGCAGCAGTGGCTTGATCTGACGCTCCAGGACGTCTTTGGGTACCACGCGCTTCAGATCGGTCCAGATGGGCTGGATGCGCTTCGGACCAACCGAATGTCATCGCGGTCGCGAATGCTTGTTGCGGATTATCCGGCAATTCCGTCGCATCCGGGCGAGACGATTCTCATGGGGTCCCTGCAGGATCTCCCGTTTAAGAGTCAGAGTCTGGATCTGCTCGTCCTTGCCCACGCGTTGGAGGTTGCTCCGGATCCTCATGCACTGTTGCGTGAGGCCGACCGCGTGTTGATTCCAGAGGGGCGTCTTGTGATCATGGGGTTTAACCCGATGAGTATCTGGCGTCTCAGAAAGTGGTGTCGTTCAGTGAACGAGTTTCCGCCAGCCGGGCATGACTGGATTGCGCTCTACCGAATCAAAGATTGGTTGAAACTGCTGAGCTTCGATCTTGGCGCGGGCGGTGCGAGTGCGTTTGGCGCCTATCTTCCCCCCTTCGATTCTGAGCGCTGGCTCACGCGGATGCGATGGATGGATCCTGCTGGTCGGCGCTGGTGGCCGATGTTCGGCGGGGTCTATTTTTTAATGGCGGTGAAGCGGGCTCACCATATGCGTCTCGTTGGTCCGGCCTGGAAGAAGGGGCGAGCGCTCTCGGCTGCGGCCCAGACGGTGCCATCTGCCCGGGTGGTTCAAGAAAAGAAGGAGGTCGGGGGGTGACAGCGAAACCGTTGGCTTCGGAAGTCCTCGTTCATACGGACGGGGCCTGTAAGGGTAATCCCGGACCTGGTGGTTGGGGGGCGATATTGGAGTATGGCGGTGTCACCAAGGAGTTGTTCGGGGGCGCCCCGGAGACGACGAATAATCGGATGGAGCTGACCGCCGTTATCGAGGCCCTCAGGGCTTTGAATCGTTCCTGCCGGGTCCGTGTGGTGACCGATTCCCAGTATGTCCAAAAGGGCGTTCAGTCTTGGATGGCGGACTGGAAGCGGCGAAACTGGAAGACGTCAGCGGGCAAGCCCGTCGCGAATCGGGACCTTTGGGAGGCCCTGGATCGGGAACTTGCCTCCCATCAGGTGGTCTGGGAATGGGTCAGAGGACATCAGGGTCATCCAGGAAATGAACGGGCGGACCAGCTAGCCAATCGAGGGGTCGAATCGATTACCCTATAGGGCTTCGCGGAACGCACATCACAATGAATCTCTCTTCTTTACGCTCACGACGGGTCGGAGTGACGGCCGTCGTTGTTATCGGACTCGTTATCGCGAGTCTTGTTGGTTTGAGACTGAACCAGCAAAATCCCGCACCGCGTCCGGCGGGCGGACCGCCGATGGTCGAGGCCATGCAGGTCAAACAGACCGATCTGCAAGATGCGGTGACCGCAGTAGGGACCCTTAAAGGTGTCGATTCTCTGGTCTTGAAGTCGGAGCTCGCTGGGCGCGTTGCGCAGATTGCTTTTGCGGATGGTGCGCAAGTAAAAAAAGGCGATCTGCTGATCGAGTTCGATGCGGCCATTCAGCGCGCTCAGTTTCAGCAGGCGAAGGCAGAGCGCGACCTTGCGTCAGCACGTCTGAAACGAACGCAAGATCTCTTTGATAAGAAGTTTTTGTCAGCGGCCTCTCTCGATGATGCGAAGGCATCTGCCGATATTGCTGAGGCGAAACTCGCCCTTGCCAAGGCGACGCTGGACAAGATGTCGGTCCGGGCGCCGTTCGATGGCGTGATCGGTCTTCGGCAGATGAGTCCTGGTGATGTCATTCGCGAAGGCACTGACCTCGTGAACCTCGAGGATGTTAGCCGTCTACGCGCAGACTTTCGGGTGCCTGAGCAGTTTTCAAGTCGACTGCGGCCGCAGCAGAGCGTGCGCCTCACCTCGGATGCTTTTCCCGGAAAGACATTTCCTGCGAAGGTCACTGCCGTTGACTCGGCGGTAGATGTTTCCGGGCGATCCCTCCTGGTCCGTGCAGAGCTGGTGGATGAGAGCCGTCGCCTGAAGCCAGGGATGTTTGTTCGTGTCTCACTGGTGCTTGAGAGCCGAAAGGACGCCATCGTCGTTCCAGAAGAGGCGCTCGTGACGGCACAAGGTCGCACGGTGATCTTCAAAGTCGTGGAGGGGAAGGCTGTCGCTTCCCCCGTCCAGACTGGGCTTCGCACAATGCTCGATGGGAAGCCTGTGGTCGAAGTGGTGAAGGGTCTTGCCGCGGGTGAGACGGTCGTGACGGCAGGTCAGATTAAGATTCGCGGCAACAATATTCCAGTTCGGATTGCTGGTACTGAGCAACCCAACAAGGGTGGCGCTCCTGCGCCTGCGAAAAGCGCACCACCGACTGATCCGTCTAAGAAAGGGGCTTAATCTGCCGTCACAGGCAAGACAGGCACCATGGTAATTTCAGAGATCTGTATCAGGCGCCCCGTATTCGCGACGGTCTTATCGTTGATCGTGGTGCTTATTGGCCTTGTTTCTTACACCCGGCTATCGATTCGAGAGTATCCGCGAATCGACACCCCGGTTGTCACGGTCAGCACGAACTATGTCGGGGCCTCTGCCGAGGTCATCGAGACACAGGTGACCAAGCCGCTTGAGGATTCCATCGCAGGGATTGATGCAATCGATGTGATTAGTTCGATTTCGCGCGCGGAACAGTCGCAGATCACCGTCACATTCCGGCTTGAAAAAGATCCCGATTCTGCTGCTGCAGATGTCCGCGATCGCGTCTCTCGGGTGCGCGCACGACTGCCTCGGACAGTTGATGAGCCCGTCATTGCAAAAGTCGAGGCGGATGCCAACCCGATTATCTGGCTCTCGTTCTCAAGTGCGACGCGATCACCATTAGATGTGAGTGACATTGTGAATCGCATTGTGAAGCCGCGGTTACAGGTTCTGCCAGGGGCTGCGGACGTCCGGATTAATGGTGAGCGACGCTATGCGATGCGCATCTGGATTGATCGAGATCGCCTCGCTGCCTATGGGCTGACCTCCGCGGATGTCGAGCAGGCCATTGGCCAACAGAACATTGAACTTCCGGCGGGACGTGTTGAGAGTCAGCTGCGAGAGTTTACGGTGACCGCACGAACTGACCTGAATTCAGTTGAGGAGTTCGGTGCGATTGTGCTGAAACAGGCATCGGGCTATCCCGTGCGTATTCGAGATATCGGACGGGTTCAGCTGGACGCTTCCAGTGCGCGAAGTAGCGTGCGGTTTAATGGTCAAAATGCACTGGGCGTCGGTGTGATCCGCCAGGCCACTGCAAACCCGTTAACGCTTGCTCAGTCGGTTCGCACACTGGTTCCAGTTTTGAATGAGGAGCTTGCGTCCGAGGGTATTCAGGTCGGGATTAGTTACGACTCGACCGTCTTCATCGATAATTCCATCGAGGCCGTCTTCATGACGATTCTGGAGGCGATTATCCTGGTGGCGCTGGTGATCTTCTTTTTCCTGCGGTCTTTACGAGCGGCAATTATTCCGTTGGTCACGATTCCGGTATCGTTGATCGGCGCCTTCACCATCATGCTGATTGCTGGGTTTTCAGTGAATACGCTGACACTGCTGGCCCTCGTATTGGCGATTGGTCTTGTGGTGGACGACGCGATCGTGGTGCTCGAGAATATCTTTCGGCATGTCGAAGAGGGGATGAAGCCGCTTGCGGCGGCCTTTCAGGGATCAAAAGAGATCGGGTTTGCGGTCATCGCGATGACCCTGACCCTGGCAGCGGTCTATGCCCCAGTCGCCTTCACGACGGGCCGAATCGGACGGCTCTTCATTGAGTTTGCGCTCACGCTTGCCGGCGCCGTGATCGTCTCTGGATTTGTGGCGCTGACGCTATCACCCATGATGTGCTCGAAGCTACTGCGTCACGAGGACAAGCATGGCAAGGTCTATAACTGGATCGAACGGTTTCTTGAGTCGATGACCAGTGGGTATCGCCGGCGGTTGTCCTGGACCCTGGATCGGCCCAAGTTTATTGGGGCGGTATTTCTTGCGGTTGCGGGCCTATCGGCACTGTTATTCGTCAGCATGAAGCAAGAGCTCTCGCCGATTGAGGATCGCGGCGTGATCTTTACGGCGATCAGTGGTCCAGATGGCGCCTCGCTTGCGTATACCGAGTCCTACACGCGGCAGATTGAGTCGATTGCCCGTGGGGTTCCTGAGATGGAGCGCGTATTTGTTGTGTCGGGGACACCGACGGTCGATCAGGCAATTTCATTTTTGAGGGTCTCTGACTGGTCGGTGCGCGATCGCAGCACGCTCGACATCATCAAGGAGCTTCAGCCGAAATTCATGGCGATTCCCGGCGTGCTGGCCTTCCCGAATGCGCCTCCATCCCTCGGACAGTCGCCAAGGGATCGGCCTGTCGGCTTTGTGATTACCTCATCCGACTCGTATGAGGCACTCGGCCGAACGGCAGCTTTAATCGTTGCCGATGCGGCGAAGAACCCAAACTTTCTGGGCGTGGATACGGACCTCCGACTGGCGAAGCCAGAGATCAATATCCGTGTGAACCGTGACCGTGCCGCTGACATGGGGGTCTCGGTCGATGCGATTGGTCGCGCCATCGAAACGATGATGGGTGGCCGTCAGGTCACCCGATTTAAGCGTGGCGGGGATCAGTACGATGTCATCGTGCAGCTGCTGGCCGATGAGCGCAACACGCCTGACGACATCAGCAAGATCATGCTGCGTAATCGGGCGGGTCAGATGGTTCCGCTTTCTGCATTGGTGAGCGTCGAGGAGACCATTGCACCACGTCAGCTGAACCACTTTGGGCAGCGACGTGCGGTCACCATTTCAGCGAACCTAGCGCCGGGCTATACCCAGGGCGAGGCGTTGGCGTTCCTCGAGCAGTCGGCGCAGAAGCACCTGACGTCAGGGTATGCCACTGACCTCTCGGGGTCGATGCGAGAGTTTGTTCGGGCTTCGGGCAGTCTTGGTGTTACTTTTGCATTAGCGCTCTTGTTTATTTATCTCGTCTTGGCCGCTCAGTTCGAGTCGTTCAAAGGGCCGTTGATGATCATGTTGACCGTACCCTTATCTATGCTGGGTGCGTTAGCGGCGCTTCACCTCACCGGGGGCACCCTGAACGTCTATAGCCAGATTGGTCTGATTACGCTCGTGGGTCTGATCACGAAGCACGGCATTCTGATCCTCGAGTTTTGTAATCAGCTGCAAGAGCAGGGACGCGCGCTTCGCGAGGCTATCGTGGAGGCATCGGTGATGCGGCTCCGTCCGATTTTGATGACCACCGGGGCCATGGTCCTGGGCGCTGTGCCACTGGCATTGGCGCGGGGTGCCGGCGCTGAGAGTCGCTCGCAGATTGGATGGGTCATCGTCGGCGGAATGACGCTCGGCACATTGCTGACGCTCTTTGTTCTGCCCTCTGTCATTTTGATGTTTAACCGTTCTCGTCGAAAGGAAGTCGATGCGTCTGGTCATGCTTGACACCGAGACGACCGGGCTCAAAGTTGAAGAAGGTCATCGACTGATCGAAATTGGTTGCGTTGAGTGTATCGATCGACGACTGTCGGATCGCCAGTTTCACGTCTATATGAACCCAGAGCGGGAGATTGACGAGGGCGCAACACAGGTCCACGGCATGATCTGGGATCAGTTGAAAGATAAGCCGCTTTTTTCACAGATCGCCGATGAGTTTTTGGCGTTTGTTCAAGGGGCGGAGGTCGTCATTCACAATGCAGAGTTCGACCTTGGATTCATCGATGAGGAACTTCGTCGAATCGGTCGGCCTGGCCTTCGTTCGCAGGTCTCCTCGGTGATCGACTCCCTTGCGAGGGCACGAGATCTGCATCCTGGGCAGCGCAATTCGCTTGACGCCCTCTGCCAA
>JBDLRA010000115.1:0-11920 GCA_039800285.1 Pseudomonadota bacterium | reverse complement strand
CGACTCGATGCCAACAACCGACGTCTTGTCTCCCAGGGGCTCGCCCGAATTCGAAAAGGCAATACCTTTCCGGGACTGCTGGCGTTGTTTGAGGTCGCAGGCCAGGAGGCACGCACAGCATCAGCGACAACCCTCGGCTTCTCAATCGGTCCGCGACTGAATGCAGCAGGTCGTCTCAGTGACATGGGTATTGGTATTCGCTGCCTGATTGAGGACGATCCTGCTGAAGCCCAACGACTCGCCCAGACCCTTGATCAGTTGAACCGCGAGCGCCGCGAACTGGAATCAACCGCTCAGGAAGAAGCCATAACACAGGCCGTTAGTCAGCTCACGCGCAACCCACTTGTGTCTGAGCGGCAACGCGTGCTGGTGCTGCAC
This sequence comes from Pseudomonadota bacterium, assembly GCA_039800285.1. Lineage (GTDB taxonomy): Bacteria > Pseudomonadota > Gammaproteobacteria > Burkholderiales > Burkholderiaceae_A > Lacustribacter. Next base: position 11,542 of record JBDLRA010000115.1, on the reverse strand, counting down.
GACGATCACTGGCATCAGGGCATCATCGGGCTCATCGCAAGCCGACTCAAGGAGCGGTTCTTCTTACCCACGTTTGCCTTTGCCAACGATGGGGACTCGGGTCGCATCAAAGGGTCCGCGCGCTCGATCCCGGGTCTGCACATACGAGACGTCCTCGAGCGTATCGACACGGAGTCGCCGGGACTGATGATTGCCTTCGGCGGTCACGCCATGGCAGCAGGACTCACGTTGTTACAGAAGGACTTTGCCCGGTTTCAGGAACGCCTGATCGCAGCGATCGATGCATTTGCAGAGCCCGGCCTTTTCGATCGATCACTCGAGACGGATGGCCCACTGGAGGCAGAGCTCACGCGACTTGATGTCGCGGAACTGATTCAGCAACAGGTCTGGGGACAAGGGTTTCCCGCGCCGATATTTCTGAATGAGTTTCGCGTGCTAGCCCAGCGACGGCTCAAAGAAAAGCACCTCAAGCTCACACTCGCCCATGACGGCCCCGGTCTGACGCAGACAAGACCGATTGAGGCGATCTGGTTTAACGCCCCTCAGGATCTCCCGGCCAAGGCCCGACTGGCCTACCGGCTGGCGGTAAACCGCTACCAGGGCATCTCGAGCGTGCAATTGGAAGTCGTCGAGCTAGCGTAAAATCGAGGTTTTTCGACGGAAGTCTCATGGAAGCGGAACGCATTAATCAAATCGAATCAGCCCTGAACACGCAGCGTCGGCGCGTGGATGAACTTCGGGGGTTTCTTTGACTTCGATGCCAAAGCTGCCCGACTTGCCGAGGTCAACCGCCTCGTAGAGGACCCTGCCCTTTGGGATGATCCCAAGCGCGCCCAGGAAATCGGACGCGAGAAGAAGTCTTTGGAATCCGTTGTCGATGTCATCAGCCGTCTGACGATACGCATTGATGAGTCGCTCGAGCTCATGGAGATGGCCCGCGCCGAAGCAGACGATGACACCTTCCTCGCCGTTGAGGAAGATTCCCAGTCCATCGAAACAGAACTTGCTGGCCTGGAGTTCCGTCGGATGTTCTCAAACCCAGCAGATCCGTTGAACTGCTTTCTGGATATCCAGTCGGGTGCCGGTGGAACCGAGGCTTGTGACTGGGCTTCCATCCTGCTTCGCCAATACCTGCGCTACGCCGAGCGCAAAGGATTTAAAGCTGAACTTCTTGAAGAATCCGAAGGCGACGTGGCTGGCATCAAATCAGCAACGATCAAGATCACGGGGGACTACGCCTTTGGCTTTCTCCGAACGGAAACTGGGGTCCACCGGCTGGTCCGAAAGTCACCTTTTGATTCGAGCGGTGGACGACACACGTCGTTTGCGTCTGTTTTCGTCTACCCAGAGGTCGACGACTCGATTGAGATCGAGATCAACCCCGCCGACGTCCGAACCGATACCTTCCGTGCTTCTGGTGCAGGCGGTCAGCACATTAACAAGACGGACTCAGCGGTTCGCCTCACCCACATCCCGACAGGGATTGTGGTTCAGTGTCAGAACGATCGCTCTCAGCACCGTAACCGAGATGAGGCCTGGGCGATGCTGCGCTCAAGGCTCTATGAGCACGAGATGCGCAAGCGCATGGAACAACAGCAAAAGCTTGAAGACAGTAAAACCGATGTCGGCTGGGGCCATCAGATTCGAAGCTATGTGCTCGATCAGTCGCGAATTAAAGACCTTCGTACGGGGGTTGAGATCTCCAACACGCAGCGCGTACTGGATGGAGACCTTGACGCCTTTATTGAGGCCAGTCTGAAACAGGGAATCTAAGATGACCAGCCCACACACGCCCAAACCAGAAGACTCGATCGAACACTCCGGTTTTGATGAAAACCAGATCATGGCCGAGCGTCGCGCCAAACTGGAGTCCATTCGCCAGCAAGGCGGACCGGCCTTCCCTAACGATGCCCACCCTGCGCATCGTGCCCAGCCACTTCAGGCTCGCTATGAACAGCACACGCGAGAGCAGCTCGAGGCTGAACACGTCGAGGTCAGCCTCTCCGGGCGCATGATGCTCAAGCGCGTGCAAGGTAAGGCGAGTTTCGCCACACTGCAGGACGCTACGGGCCGGCTACAGATCTATCTCAATGATGAAGGCATTGGTGCTGAACAGCATGAGTCATTTAAGCACTGGGATCTGGGCGATATCGTCTATGCGGAAGGCGTGCTCTTTAAAACCATGAAGGGAGAGCTCTCTGTCCGGTGCCGATCTGTAAGGCTGATTGCTAAGTCACTACGCCCGCTTCCGGATAAGTTTCACGGGCTACACGATACCGAAACCCGTTATCGACAACGCTATGTTGATCTGATTGTGAACCCCACCTCTCGGGAGGTGTTCCTGGCACGGTCAAAGACCCTGTCGGCAATTCGTCACTTCATGAACGACAACGCCTTCTTAGAGGTCGAAACCCCGATGCTGCATCAGATCCCTGGGGGTGCTGCGGCCAAGCCATTCATTACGCATCACAATGCACTTGATCAGCAGATGTTTCTGCGGATCGCGCCAGAGCTATTCCTGAAGCGCCTGATTGTCGGAGGGTTCGAGCGGGTCTACGAGATCAACCGCAACTTCCGAAACGAGGGTCTGAGCCCACGGCATAACCCTGAATTCACCATGATGGAGTTCTATGCCGCCTACACCGACTATCAGTGGCTGATGGACTTCACAGAAGAAGTCATTCGTCATGCCGCCCGGTCAGCGACCGGTGCCGATGTAGTGACCTACCAAGGAAAACCGATTGATTTCTCGAAGAAGTTTGATCGACTCACGATCACGCAGGCGATCCAGAAGCATGCGCCCGAATACACCGATGACCGCCTGAATGACCGCGAGGCCCTGAGGGCAGCGCTAAAAGTCCACCGCGTGGATATCAATGCGCCGAACCTTCGTAATGCCGGCATCGGTGCGCTTCAGCTAGCCCTTTTTGAAGAAGTCGCCGAAAGCAAGCTCTGGGATCCCACCTTTATCGTTGACTACCCCGTCGAGGTCTCGCCCTTGGCACGGGCATCGGACCAAAAGCCTGAGATCACCGAACGATTTGAGCTCTTTATCACTGGTCGTGAGATCGCAAACGGATTCTCCGAGCTCAATGACCCAGAGGATCAGGCTGCACGTTTTCATATGCAGGTTGCCGCAAAGGATGCGGGCGACGAAGAGGCGATGTATTTCGACGCCGACTACATTCGCGCCCTGGAATACGGCATGCCGCCTGCCGGTGGCTGTGGCATTGGCATCGATCGTCTTGTGATGCTGATCACCGATAGCCCCAGCATCCGGGATGTGATCCTATTCCCTGCTCTTCGCCGAGAAGATTAGTCGTCGACCTCGTCGATCCACTGCATCTGAATCGCTTCGAGGATTTTCTCGTTCGAGCGATTCGGATCATCGTCGAATCCCGGTAAGGCCATCACCCATTTGTGAAGGTCGGTGAACCGAATGGTCTTGGGGTCGATCTCGGGATGCTGCTCGGTCAGCGCGATCGCGATATCAAAGGTGTCCGTCCATTTCATCAGTGGTGCTCACGCGCATAGTTAATGGTGTAACGGGGAAGCTCAACCGTTAGATCCTTTTCCTGAACAGCAACCTGACAAGAAAGCCGGGACAAGGGGGTTAGTCCCCAGGCGCGATCTAAGAGATCGTCTTCATCTTCTTCGGACGGTGTCAGTGACTGAAACCCCTCACGCACCACCACATGACAGGTGGTACACGCCCGCGACATCTCGCAGGCGTGCTCGATTTCGACGCCATGGGCCAACAAAGCCCGACAGAGATTTTCCCCAGGCTGCACCTCAAACTCTGTTCCCTCCGGGCAGATCTCTGGATGCGGCAGCACCTTAATGCTCGGCATTTTTTAAGACTCCTGTAATCGACTGTCCAGCAAGCGCGCGCTGAACCGCGCGGTCCATACGACGCGCTGCAAACGGATCACTCATCTCCGATAGCGTCTTGGTGCGCGTGCGCAAAAGATCTAGATCCTGGCCGCCACATGTCGTGCGTAGCTGATCAATAGCCTCATCAATCCGGCGACGCTCATCAGCCTCTAAGAGATCGCCATCTTCTGAGAGTGCGGCACTGGTGGCCTCTAATAGACGTCGGGCATCGACCTGTGCCTCACGCAGCGCGCGCAGGGCCATATCTTCTTTCGCAGAAGAAAAGGCATCTTTCAGCATGTCGGCGATCTGACCATCTGTCAGTCCGTAGGAAGGCTTGACCGTCACAGCCGCCTTCACGCCCGAACTCTTCTCCTCTGCCGTCACCGACAACAGACCGTCAGCATCGACCTGAAAGGTCACCTGAATTCGGGCAGCACCGGCCACCATGGGCGGGAATCCGCGCAGCTCAAAAGACGCGAGCGAACGACACTCACTCACCACCTCTCGCTCGCCCTGCACCACATGGATAGCCATGGCCGTCTGGCCATCTTTAAAGGTGGTGAATTCCTGTGCCTGGGATACCGGGATGGGCGTGTTGCGAGAGATGATGCGCTCTGTCAGACCACCCATGGTCTCTAGCCCTAGTGACAAAGGCAGCACGTCCAAGAGCAACCAGTCATCGCCATCTGGTTTATTGCCCGCAAGAAGATCAGCCTGTGACGCAGCACCGATCGCGACCACCTCATCGGGATCAAGACTGGCCAATGGAGCGCTACCAAAAAAGCGTTCTACCGCCTGACTGACACACGGCATGCGGGTGCTACCCCCAACCAAGACAACCCCCTTGAGGTCAGTCGGTTTAACACGAGCGTCTTGAAGTACACGCTGTGCCACCTGGATTGTCTTACCTAACAAGTCTTCTGTTATCTGATCAAATTGGTCACGCGAGATCTCCGCCCGGTAAGACTGCCCTGCATCAGACTGCCAGTCGGCAGCGATCACAGCAGCGGATGAAGACTGATCCGTTAGCGCCTCTTTCTGTTGACGGGCCAGACGCAACAACCGCCGCTTTTCTGCAGCTGATAACGCATCAAACCCGACCAGCCCCCACTGGTGAAGCCAGTGGCCAGCAAGTCGCTGATCAAAATCATCGCCGCCTAAGAGCGTATCGCCTCCGGTGGCCACTACTTCAAAGACACCTTTGGTGAGACGCAGTACCGAAATATCAAAGGTGCCACCACCCAGATCGTAGATGGCGTAGACACCTTCCGCACCAGAGTCGAGCCCGTAGGCCAGTGCAGCGGCTGTCGGCTCATTAATCAGTCGCAAGACGTCTATCCCTGCGAGACGCGCTGCATCTTTGGTAGCCTGACGCTGGGCATCATCAAAATAAGCGGGCACCGTGATCACCGCACCAGCCAGTTCATCGGAATCATTCAGACCAAATACAGCCTTCGCACGATCGCGAAGCACTTTGAGAATTTCTGCGGAAACTTCGACTGGAGAGACGGGGCCAGCAGCTGTCTGAATCTGCACCATGCCGCTATCGCCTTCACCCAAGAATCGATAGGGGGACGGCAAGGCCTGGGCATCATCCTTCCCGCGGCCCATAAACCGTTTGACAGAGATGATGGTGTTCAGCGGATCCTGGGCAGAGGCCTGTAGTGCTTCCTCTCCGATGGCGATTGGGCCTTTCTCGCCATAGCGCACTGCCGAGGGGAGCAAGACGCGACCCTGTTCATCCTTTAGGACCTCGACGCTACCGCTTCTAACCGCGGCAACCAACGAATGCGTCGTCCCGAGGTCAATACCAATGGCGATACGCCGTGCATGAGGTTCTGGCGACTGACCAGGTTCAGAGATCTGAAGCAGCGCCATCCATTAGCTTTCTTTGTTCGTCGCGGACTTGGCCGCTAAATTTTGAGAGAAACATTAATCGTCGGATCTCATCCGCTGCACGGACGGCATCCGCTGGACTCTTATCAAGCAGGTGTTCAATCAGAAGCTCCGACTCTGCAATCGCCGAAACCACTTCCTGATCTAACTGAGAAAGCGCCTCAAGATTTTTTGCAGCGGCTGCGTCCTCCAGCGACTCACGCCATTCCATCTGCTGCATCAGAAAGTCTGCAGGCATACTCGTGTTCCGCTCTGCATCCACCTCCACCCCATGGAGACCACAGAGATAGGTGGCCCGACGAATCGGATCTTTCAGCGTGTCGTGGGCATCATTGACGGCGGTCGCCCGCTGAAGCGCCATCAGACGCTGGGATTCTGGCGCGCTCACGTAACGATCTGGATGGACAGCACCCTGGACAACCTTCCAGGCGCGCTCTAACGCGCCAAGATCCAGCCCAAATCGAACTGGAAGCCCAAAAAGAGAAAAATGATTTTTCTCGGGAATGACTCCCGAGGACCCCAGACCGACCGTCACCCGTTAGACCTTAAATGATTCGCCGCAGCCACACTCGCTTTTGACATTCGGATTGTTGAACTTAAAACCCTCGTTCAACCCTTCGCGCGCATAGTCCAGCTCTGTACCATCAAGATACGGGAGACTCTTCGGGTCAATCACCACCGTCACGCCATGGCTCTCAAAGGTCATGTCTTCGTGGGCAGCCGCATCGACAAACTCAAGCTTGTAGGCAAGACCTGAGCAGCCTGTTGTCTTAACACCCAGTCGCACGCCCAGCCCCTTGCCGCGCTTCTGAATAAACTGGGCCACGTGTTTTGCGGCTCTCTCGGTCAGGGTCACCGCCATGATCAGTCCGCCTTACGCCGCCTGGGCCTGCGTTGTTTCGGCCGCGCCATGCTTGGCCTTATAGTCATCGATCGCTGCCTTGATCGCATCTTCGGCAAGGATGGAGCAGTGAATCTTGACCGGAGGCAATGCCAGCTCTTCAGCGATCTGCGTGTTCTTGATCGCCATCGCTTGATCAAGCGTCTTGCCTTTGACCCACTCAGTCACCAGGGATGAAGAGGCGATCGCTGATCCGCATCCATACGTCTTGAACTTCGCATCTTCAATGATGCCCTGCTCGTTCACTTTGATCTGTAGCTTCATCACGTCGCCACAGGCGGGGGCGCCCACCATGCCGGTGCCAACACCGGGATCGGCCTTATCGAACGCGCCGACATTGCGCGGATGCTCATAATGGTCGATGACTTTATCGCTGTATGCCATTTTTCTCTCCCAACTTCGACTACTGTTTCAGAAAAAACCTAAACTCGAATAACGATCGTCAAATCACGTGCACAGATCTTTTTAATGCGCTGCCCATTGCACGGTATTCAGATCCACCCCTTCATTCACCATTTCCCACAGGGGTGACATCTCACGCAGTTTCGCAACCTTATCTTTTAGAAGTGCGATGGTGAAATCAATATCTTCTGTCGTTGTGAACCGACCCACTGAAAAACGAATCGAGGAATGCGCTAGCTCATCCGAGCGTCCAAGTGCCCGAAGCACGTATGAGGGTTCAAGACTGGCCGACGTACAGGCCGACCCCGACGAAACCGCGACATCTTTAATGCCCATCAAAAGCGACTCGCCTTCAACGTAGTTAAAACTGACGTTTAAGTTATGCGGCACACGGTGCTCTAGGTCACCATTGAGATAGACAGCCTCCATCTCTGACAGGCCCGACCAGAGACGATCCCGAAGCGCTCGAATCCGCTCGTTTTCAGTGGCCATCTCTTCTTTCGCGAGCCGGAAGGCTTCTCCCATGCCCACGATCTGGTGGGTTGGCAGTGTTCCGGAACGCATGCCGCGCTCGTGACCACCACCATGGATCTGGGCCTCCAGACGAATACGGGGCTTGCGGCGGACAAACAAAGCACCAACGCCCTTGGGGCCGTAGGTCTTATGCGCCGAGAACGACATCAGATCAACCTGAAGCGCATTCAGATCGATGGCGACCTTTCCGGTTGCCTGTGCGCTATCGACATGGAAGATGATGCCCTTGGAACGGCAGAGCGCGCCAATCTTCGGAATGTCTTGGATAACGCCGATCTCATTGTTCACATACATCACCGACACGAGAATCGTATCGGGACGAATCGCCTGCTCTAACACCGCAAAGTCAATCAGCCCGTTCTCTTGAACATCCAGGTAGGTGACTTCAAAGCCTTCCCGCTCGAGTTCACGACAGGTGTCCAGCGTGGCTTTGTGCTCCGTCTTCACCGTGATCAGGTGGCGACCCTTCTCTTTATAAAAGTGAGCGGCACCCTTCACAGCAAGATTGATGGACTCAGTCGCCCCTGAGGTCCAAACAATCTCTTTCGGATCACAGTTCACCAGTGCAGCGACATTGGCGCGCGCCTCTTCTACCGCCTCTTCTGCCCGCCATCCGTAGGCATGGCTTCGCGAGGCGGGGTTACCAAAATCTTCGCGAAGAAATGGCAGCATCGCGTCCACCACCCGAGGGTCAATCGGGGTGGTGGCAGAGTAGTCAAGATAGACCGGCTTTTTCATTCGTTGATTCCTTTGCTGGCCTTAAGCAGCCGTCGTGTCGGACACGAGGCGTGGCTCTTGGAACATCACATGACGACGAACCGTCACGGACTCTGGCGCGGGCTGATGACGCTTGCCGCGTTGCTCTTCCACCAGGTCATGCAGCGATACGGAATCCAGAAAATCCACCATGTGGCGGTTCAGACTGGCCCAGAGTTCGTGGGTCATGCACTGCCCATCGTCATGACAGTTCTGCTTACCGCCGCACTGGGTAGCATCCAAGGGCTCATCCACCGCGTAAATTATGTCTGCCACCGTAATATCTTTGGCATTACGGGCCAGCTTGTAGCCCCCACCGGGACCACGCATGGACTCAACCAACTCGTGGCGGCGAAGGCGCCCAAAGAGCTGCTCGAGATAGGACAGAGAAATCTTTTGGCGTTGGCTGATCGCCGCCAATGTGACTGGGCCTTTCTCCTGGCGGAGCCCCAGATCGATCATCGCGGTCACGGCAAAACGGCCTTTGGTCGTCAGTCGCATTCGAACCTCCAAATAATTGAGTGATTTAGTCGGGAGTTTACCTTACCCCACGGTTTTGCTCAAGTATTCGGGAAATAAAAACCCCACTTTGTCTAAGACAAAGTGGGGTCATTCTGGGTCAGCCGGTAAGCCTTAAGCGGCTGCAACCATGGTCGCGCGACGGCGGACGACTTCCATCAGACCGTTACAGGCATCCTCGATGTAGTCGAGTGCGACCTCGAAGCCCTGAGGACCGCCGTGATAGGGGTCGTTGATCGTGGCGGCCTCGAACTCGGTGGCAAAGCGCATCAAGAGCTGCAGCTTGTGCTGAAGTCCGCGCGGACACATCCGCTGCAAAAGGGCCAGGTTCTCCCAGTCCATCGCCAGGATGTAGTCGTACTCCGAGAAGTCCGACAGCTCAATCTTGCGAGCGGTGGTCTGCGAGAGGTCGTAACCGCGCTTGGCAGCGGAATTCACAGCACGCTGATCGGGAGGCTCACCCACATGGAAGTCATGCGTTCCTGCCGAGTCGCTGATCACGAAATCTTGAAGGTTTGCAGCCTTCACAAGCGACTGGAAGACGCCCTGTGCGGTCGGCGAACGACAGATGTTGCCCATGCAGACAAACAAGATCTTGGTCTTCATGCCAATGGGCACATCCGTTTTCTTCGCCGGACGGTTGAGTTTGGGCTTCACCGACGGGAGCGCCGAATCAAACGGCGTGGTTTCAAAGTTTTCTGCTTCAGTTGTTGAGTCAAATGTGGTCATACCAATGCCTTTTCAATAGAGTCGTGCAACTTGTCTACCCCAAACACTTCTTCTTTTAATTGGGCCAGCTGATCTCTCAGCCGAGCCGCTTTTTCAAATTCAAGATTTCTTGCGTGTTCCAACATCGCTTTCTCAAGCGCCGCAATGGCTTTTGCTGCTTCTTTCGGTGAACGGGCAACCGCCGTCTCCGCCTGATCCTGTGACCCCACAAGTACCGGGCTCTGCGGATCAATCACGCCGTCAATCAGATCGCGAATCTGTTTGGTGACCCCACGCGGCGTAATCCCCCGCTCTTGGTTAAAGGCCACCTGCTTCTGACGACGACGCTCGGTCTCTCCGATCGCGCGACGCATGGAGTCCGTCATGCGATCCGCATAAAGAATTGCTCGACCGTTCAGATTTCGAGCAGCGCGGCCAATGGTCTGAATCAGACTGCGTTCCGAGCGCAGGAAACCTTCTTTGTCTGCATCCAGGATTGCAACCAGCGAGACCTCGGGGATGTCGATTCCTTCGCGCAATAGATTGATGCCCACCAGCACATGGAAAGTGCCCAGACGGAGATCGCGCAGGATCTCCACCCGCTCAACGGTGTCAATATCGGAATGTAGGTAGCGAACCTTGACCCCGTTATCTGCCAGATAGTCAGTGAGGTCTTCTGCCATGCGTTTGGTCAGCGTGGTCACCAGAACCCGCTCATCTTTTGCGACCCGAAGCTTGATCTCGCCTAACAGGTCATCCACCTGAGAGCTTGCGGGGCGCACCTCGACCTCTGGGTCTACTAGACCGGTGGGTCGCACCACCTGCTCAACGATGGCTCCCTGGGAGCGCTCAAGCTCATAGGCCGACGGCGTTGCCGAGACAAACACAGCCTGACGCATCTTGGGCTCAAACTCTTCGAACTTGAGCGGCCGATTGTCCAACGCTGACGGTAGACGAAAGCCGTAGTCCACTAGCGTTTGCTTGCGCGAACGGTCACCACGATACATACCGCCCAGCTGCCCGATCGTCACGTGGCTCTCATCAATAAAGATCAAGGCGTCCGACGGCAGATAGTCCACCAAGGTCGGCGGAGGATCCCCGGGTTGCGCACCAGAAAGGTGCCGGGTGTAGTTCTCAATGCCTTTGCAGAACCCAAGCTCAGCGAGCATCTCTAGATCAAAGCGAGTGCGCTGTTCAATCCGCTGGGCTTCGACAAGCTTGTTCTGATCGACAAACCACTTCGCCCGCTCACGCAGCTCTTCTTTGATGGTCTCAACCGCACGCAGGACCACCTCACGCGGGGTGACGTAGTGCGACGATGGATAGACCGCAAACCGGGGGATCTTCTGGCGAATCCGGCCTGTCAGTGGATCAAAGAGCTGAAGCGATTCGATCTCGTCATCAAAAAGCTCAATCCGCAGCGCCAGTTCGGCATGCTCTGCGGGGAAGATATCAATGGTGTCGCCACGGACACGGAAGTGCCCGCGAGAAAATTCAATGTCATTGCGCTGGTACTGCATGCGGACCAACTGGGCGATCAGGTCACGCTGGCTGAGCTTATCCCCCTGACGAACGATCAGCACCATCTGGTGATAGTCCGAAGGATTACCGATACCGTAGATGCAGGACACTGACGCCACAATCACCGTGTCGCGCCGCTCGAGCAGCGACTTCGTGGCCGACAGGCGCATCTGTTCGATGTGTTCATTAATCGCCGAGTCCTTCTCAATAAAGAGATCGCGCTGGGGCACATAGGCCTCGGGCTGGTAATAGTCGTAATAAGAGACGAAGTACTCCACCGCGTTCGATGGGAAGAACTCCCGCATCTCTGAATAAAGCTGCGCGGCCAAGGTCTTGTTCGGCGCGAGCACAAGGGCTGGTCGACCGAGCCTAGCGATCACGTTGGCCATCGTGAAGGTCTTACCGGAGCCTGTAACACCGAGCAGCGTT
>JBDLRA010000114.1:0-6609 GCA_039800285.1 Pseudomonadota bacterium | reverse complement strand
GACTCGCACTGGCGACGCTTGACGGGTTTGCCAATGACCTGCGAGCGCAGTTGCTCGCCAAGCGGTAGGACGAACGCGATGGGAATGGGACGCTTCGAGTCCTCCGGCAATCGAGAGCCGATGTCAGAGATCAACACGACGCCGCTCGTCGATGTCATGTTGGTGCTGCTGGTCATCTTCATCATTACCGCACCACTCATGACGCGTGGCGTTTCACTGGACCTCCCAAAAGCCGATAACCCGGTCGTCGCAACAACGCAGCAGCCAATCACCATTAGCCTCAATGCCAAAGGCGAGCTCTTCCTCGACAAAAAACCCATCGGGATTGATACCTTACGAACAACCTTAGCGACCGCATCGAAAGCGGCAACGCCACCCAGCATTCAGATTCGTGCCGAGCGCGATACGCGCTACGAGGATGTCGTTCGCGTCATGACCTTGGCCAGCGAGCTGGGCCTAACGCAGCTCGCCTTCGTTACCGAATCGCCGCCAGCACCTCGGCCTCAGTAAGCCACTCTGACAATATCTTCGGCGCGCCGCCATTCTTGGTGTAGACCAGGTAAAGCGGGACTCCGCTGCGACCATGCCGAGCAAGCTCGTTGGCAATCTGGGCATCCCGCCGCGTCCAATCTGCACGAAGGGCGACCACCTGCCCCTGAGCAAATGCAGCAGCAATCGCATCACTCTGCAGCACACGCACCTTGTTTGCCTGACAACTAATGCACCAGTTCGCCGTAAAGTCGACGAACACGGTCTTGCCCTGCGCCAAGAATTGTTCGGGCAAGCCAGGCGACCATGGCTGCCAGACAATCGCTGGGACGGCTACCGATCCGCCCGCTGACGACACCGCGCCAGTGGCCAGTCCTGGCCCACCCACCGCGGCAGAAGACATCGTCGTCGATGGTGTCGGAATGGCCGTCGCCATCGCCCTTAGGCTCAACCCCACAGCAGCGATTAACGCGATGAGCGTGATCCAGGACAACAGCCCAGCGCGACCCATCTGCACAAAGCTTCCGTAGATCCAGAGCAACATCGCAAGGCTTGTGGCGGCAATCAGAATCCATAGCACTGCATCGACCCCCTGAAGACTTGCCAGGACCCAGATGAGCCATGCGGAGGCAGCAAGCATGGGAAATGCCAGGGCCTGCTTAAAACGCTGCATCCACGGCCCTGGTCGAGGAAGTCTCGAGAGCAGACCCGGCCAAGAGGCAAGCAGCAGGTAAGGTAATGCCATACCAATGCCAAGCGCCGCAAAAACGGCTAGCGTCTGTCCAATACCTGCAGAAGCGGTAAACCCAATCGCGCTTCCCATAAACGGCGCGGTACACGGCGATGCAACGACGACCGCCAGAACACCAGATCCAAAGGCCCCAAGCGAACCACCCGCGCCCGCAACACGATTCGAGAAATCGAGGTTCGCCGCACGCGTTGCCAAAAGACCCATCTCAAAAACGCCCAGAAGATTGATCGCAATCGCGACAAAGAGCAACGCGAGAAGACCAACCACCCAAGGGTTCTGTAACTGGAAACCCCAGCCGACCGCATCTCCCGCAGCACGTAGCGCAATCAGTAATCCCGCCAGGGCAAGAAAACTCAGCACAACGCCAGCAGAAAAGACCACTGCGTGTTGAATTGCTGCGGCTTTTGAGTGAGAGGACTGCGCAAACGAGAGAACCTTCAACCCAATCACCGGAAAAACACAGGGCATCAGGTTCAGAATCAATCCCCCCAGCAGCGCGCCAGCAATCGCGAACCAGAGGCCCTGCCCTTCCGCAGCATCCTTACCAGGCTCGGGGCGCTCTTGTGCAGCAGTTTTCCCAGCGTCGATCAGGGCGACCGCTGCCGGTGGCACACCCGTGACCAGTGGGGCAGCCCACTCAACACCCGGCCCAGTTGAAGGAACCCAGACACCCAGCAACTGTTTTGCAGCACGCAGCTCCGCGATCGCCCGCGTCGGCGACTCGCCCAGCGGGATATCCAGGCGTAGCCCCTCCGCTGTCTTTGAAAGCGCCTGAGCCGCTGCGGGCGTGATCAGCCCTTCGATATGAGGAAAGAAAAATCCGATGTCTTCACGCGCAGTCTGCTCGCCAGCAACTGCGGTTGCCCAGACTAAGGTGAGCGTCTTATCCGAAAGGTAGGCACGCATCTTCCGTGTCGCATCCTTTGCGGGGATCGTTGCCATCGCCCGCACGAAAAGCGGCGCATCAGCACTATCCTTAACCTGGTCGGCCTGGCCTATCACCGGAAGCCGAATCGCGAGGCTCGCCTCCCCGGGAATACAAACGTCTTTACAGACCAGCCAGCTTGCCTGGGCTTCCAGCCGAACCTCCGATCCAGGCTTCAGACCAGCAGGCGGTGTGAGCACCATGGGCAGCAGCAGATCCCCCTCGTAACCAAAATTGGCCAAGGGGCCTACTGGGAGTCGCATGGGTGTTGGCCACTGAATCTCTTGCGCTTTCCAGCCCGCAGGCAGTCGCCAGTCCACCTTGGTAGGCAGACCAGAATCCCCAGGATTGCGCCAATAGGTGTGCCAGTGAGGGTCGTGAAGAAGGCGCAGGCCCACCAAAATCGGCTGCCCCGAGACCACCGCAGTCTTCTCCGCAACAAGCGCCGCCTGGAGCTCACCGGCCCGGACCAAGCCCTCTCGGGCGGCCGAGGGAGCGCCTGTCGCCTGAATCTGCTGGGCCTTTTCCAGAAGTCCCTGCGTCTGCCCCGAAAGGGGAAAAAGGCAAAGGGTTGCAAGCGACAAACGCAGTAAAAAATTCATAGTGAAGATGATCTCAATGGATTCAAGTTGTTACCATGTAGGCCATGCTGAATGACCTCCAAGCCCTCGCGGAAAAAACGAACACCCTGGCAGGGATCGTAAACCAGTTGCGAAAGGAAAATGCATCCCTTCGTGAAGAGCTGGCAAACCTGTCTGCCTCTCAGCGTGAACTCAATGCGCGTATTCAGGCAGCCACGGAACGGATCGAAACGCTGCTCGACCAGATCCCGCAGGACTAGTCTCCCGTAAACCGAGGGGTGGTTTTCTCCAAGAACCCAGCAACCCCTCTCCGATAATCCTCGGAGTCCGCGAAATCCCAGCATCCCTCACGTGCAATCGGCGAGAGCCCTTGATCTGTTTGTGATGTGCCCTGTGAAGCGGATAGCGTGTGAATAAGCCATTTGCTTCGACGCACTGCAGTCGGTGCGCCGGCGCAGATCCGAGAGATCGTCACCGCTACCTCGTCACGCCAGAGCTCTGCGGCCACGACACGACTCACCAACCCCTTCTCAAAAGCCTCCTCTGCCTCGAGGATACGTCCCTCCAGCAAGAGCTCAAGAACAACCGACTTGGGCACCAGGGCAAGTAGCGCTGCCGCCTCGGCAGGCGCAATTGAGAATCCAAGACGATGGATAGGGAGCCCAAAGGTGCTGCGGTCACTTGCGATTCGGATATCACAGACGCTGGCCACCTCGAGACCGCCCCCAATACACGGGCCATCAATGGCAGCCACTGTTGGCACGCTGCAGTGTGCGATGGCCGATAGACATGGCGCAATCACGCCATCATGAAGGGCGCGCACCTGATCCCGTGTCGCACGCTTTTCAGGGAACTCGCTGATATCCGCCCCAGCAGAAAACGCACCGGCATCCCCCTGAAGCACGACGCAGCGCAGATCGGATGCGGCAGAAATCTCTCGGAAGCATTGGTGTAGCTGCTGCCACATCGCAATCGATAAGACGTTGAGATGGCCAGGGTTAGAGATTCGAACGTGTGCCACCACACCATCTCGAGACCAGCCCACAGACGCAGAAGAAGAACGGATATCACGCATCACTTCGCCCCGCTTTTATTCGCAACAACCATCATGATGACCCCGATGATCATCATGGGTATCGATAACCATTGTCCCATGCTGAGCCCGAGACTTAAGAGCCCAAGAAAGGCATCGGGCTCGCGCGTAAACTCAACCACGAATCGAAAAACACCATAGCCCGCAAGAAAACATCCCGAGATCAATCCAATCGGTCGGGGTCGTCGCGACACCCACCAGAGCAAGACAAATAAGAGCAGTCCCTCTAGGGCCATTTGATAGAGCTGAGAAGGATGTCGGGCAAGCCCATCCCCCGCCTGAGGAAAGATCATTGCCCAAGGAACCTGTGCCGGATCCGCAACCCGACCCCAGAGCTCTCCATTGATGAAGTTTCCAAGCCGGCCAGCGGCAAGGCCGAGCGGCACGAGGGGCGCCAGAAAATCGCCCACCGCAAGAAACGGGATCCCACGACGCCAGGCGAAGACCGCGACCGCCAAGATCACCCCCAGCATCCCGCCATGAAAGGCCATTCCGCCTTGCCAGAAGGCAATGATCTCTGCCGGGTGCGACAGGTAATAGTCCGGCTTATAAAACAGGACATAGCCAAGTCGCCCACCCAACAACACGCCAAACACCCCATAGAACAGCAGATCATCGAGCGCCTTCGCATCCATGCCGATCGCGCGGGCAGACGGCGTTGCGAGCCGCAAACGGCCTAAGATCAGGACCGCAGCGAACGCGACGAGATACGTTAAACCGTACCAACGGACGGCAAGGGGGCCAATCGCAAAAGCAATGGGATCAAACTGGGGATGGGTCAGAACGTCAGGTGTCATACGGCACAATATAACCTTTCGGATTTCACAGGAGCAGGCCATGGCTGAGAGCAACACCCCCAAACGACTCAACGAGCGCTCGCGCAATGTCACGGAAGGCGTGGCCCGTTCCCCGAACCGATCGATGTACTACGCCATGGGGTACAAAGAAGAGGACTTCAACAACAAACCTATGGTGGGGGTTGCCAATGGCCACTCCACCATTACCCCCTGCAACAGTGGTCTGCAGCCCTTGGCTGATGCGGCGGTCGCCGCCCTCAAGTCAGCCGGCGCGAATCCGCAGATCTTTGGGACGCCCACCATCTCCGATGGGATGAGCATGGGCACTGAGGGGATGAAGTACTCACTGATCTCACGGGAGGTCATCGCCGATTCCATTGAGACCTGTGTCAATGGACAGTGGCTTGATGGCGTTGTCGTGATTGGCGGCTGCGATAAAAATATGCCGGGCGGCATGATGGCGATTGCACGCACAAACGTTCCTGCAATCTATGTCTACGGCGGCACCATCCTGCCGGGTCATTACAAGGGCAAAGACCTCACCGTGGTCTCTGCATTCGAGGCCGTCGGTGAATTCACCATGGGTCGCCTGAGCGAGACCGACTTCAAAGAAATCGAAAAGCGTTCCTGCCCAAGCTCGGGCTCCTGTGGCGGCATGTACACCGCCAACACCATGAGCTCTGCATTTGAGGCGATGGGCATGAGCCTGCCCTACTCCTCCACCATGGCCAATCCAGATGCCGAAAAAACCGTAAGCGCGGCGGAATCTGCAAAGGTTCTGGTTGAAGCGATCAAAAAAGGCATCAAACCCCGCGACATCATTACCCGCAAGTCCATCGAAAACGCCGTGAGCGTCATCATGGCCGTTGGTGGATCGACGAACGCAGTCCTTCACTTCTTAGCGATTGCCCACGCCGCAGAAGTCCCCTGGACCATTGATGATTTCGAGATGATTCGTCGTCGGGTTCCGGTGATCTGCGACCTCAAACCATCTGGTCGCTTTGTTGCCACCGATCTTCACAAGGCAGGCGGTATCCCGCAGGTCATGAAACTCCTGCTCGATGCCGGTCTCTTACACGGCGACTGCCTCACGATCACTGGCCAGACCATCGCCGAGATGCTCAAAGACATTCCCTCAACACCTCCAGCAGGGCAAGAGGTTATTCGACCGATTTCAAACGCGCTCTATGCCCAGGGTCACCTGGCCATTCTGAAGGGCAACCTATCCCCCGAGGGCTGCGTTGCGAAAATTACTGGCCTAAAAAACCCGGTGATCACAGGACCTGCGCGCGTGTTTGACTCGGAGGACGCCGCGATGGACGCCATCATGGCCCGTGACATAAAGGCAGGCGACATTGTGGTTATCCGCTACGAAGGGCCTCGAGGTGGCCCCGGCATGCGCGAGATGCTCTCCCCCACCTCGGCCCTGATCGGCCAGGGCCTTGGGGAATCCGTGGGACTGATTACCGATGGTCGATTCTCCGGAGGCACTTGGGGCATGGTCGTTGGTCACGTCGCACCGGAAGCCGCCGTCGGTGGCCCGATTGCCCTGATCCAAGAGGGCGACCTGGTCACGATCGACGCCCACCAACTGCTGATTGAACTGAAGATTTCCGAGGCAGAAATGGCAAAGCGACGGGCCGCCTGGACCCCGCCAAAGCCCAAGTACACCCGGGGCGTTCTGGCGAAGTTTGCCAAGCTGGCATCCACGGCCAGCCGCGGCGCTGTGACCGACCCGGAACTATCCCAGAAAGAGTCGGTCTAGGGCTTTGGGGCAGCCGTCAATTAAGGATAGAATGCCGGTCAACCTGCTGGTTGTCCGGCACGTTAGGGCTTCACAGCCTCTTCGTTATTCACTCATTCAGGAGATTTCAATGCGCAAGTTTGTTGCACTCTCAATCGCTGCCGGTCTGATGGCCTCTGCAGGTTCTGCATTTGCCTCGCAGGACATGCTCAAGAAGTTCAACTGTGTC